>CAMOXW010000032.1 GCA_946629405.1 uncultured Ruminococcus sp. | reverse complement strand
GCATAAGAGTAAAAGCTGAGTGAAACAGCACATGATACACCTTCAGCTTCAGAAATACCTGCCATCAGGACGAAATCCCCGGAAGGCCTTAAAGAGTGCCCTCCGGGGATCATTTTATTATGGTCATGTAACTTTTTGGTGATTGAACGTTCGCAAATTGTCATTGTACCACAGTTCCTCGGAATGTAAAGATTAAAGCAAGCGCTGTAAACAGCGTTCTTGACATCTCTCCTCACTGTAAGGCAGGGCAATTACACAAACACCGGAACTCCCCGACCACATGATTTGTTATGTACCCTTTATTATTTACACATTATGAAGCTCCGCGCCGCAGTATCATGGCGCAAGCCGCATACGTTCTATGCCTGTATCGGGAAATACTCTACTGTATTCTCCCTGCGGTAAAGTCTGGCTGCATCCTCACCGAAGAATGAGGCAAAGCAGGAGTTGTCCCTGATAAGCATGAGCTTCTGCTGCCTTGAAAGCTGCTTTATCCTGTATTCGAGCCGGAGTGCAGGACCTTTGCCCGAAACGCTCCAGAGTGCCTCGAGCGCCTCCGCATGATGCGAGCGCGTGAACTTCGCACATTTTTCTGTTTTCCCGAAATGCTCGTCCATACGCCGTGCAACGTCAGTCGTGATGCCAGTGTATATCGCTCCGCCGCCGCAGCGCAGCATATATATATAGTATTTCACTTCACGGTCACGCCCGGTATTTCATCGGCACGGTGAGCAGCGCTGTCACCCTTTGCAGCAAGGCTTACCTCAAAGAAAGCTATCGCTGTCATGAGCTGCGAGGTATAGGCTCTCCCCTCATAATCGCGGACGACCCTCGAAAATTCTCCCGAACGCCTGAGAAGATCAGCCATAAGCAGCTGGAAATTCGGATCATTCTTAAACGCTGCCGGGTGACCGTCAATAATGCTTACGGCAGCCTTCCGGCAAGCCTTCGCCTGCTTGTCGAGCTGCTCATCATCGAGCATCCATGCTGCGTAAAGATAGCTCTGGACAGCCTCCTTATAGCTGTGTCCCTTGACACAGATAAGCGCCTTCTTTATCATCTCGGCAGCCTTTCCCGAAACATCCCTGATACCGCCAAGTCCGGAATATTCCTCACTTTCAAGATAGCTCCGTTCGATGTCGGCAGGCATATCAAGTGTTGCATTGCAGTAGCCGCATCCAGGGCACTGCATTACCCAGTATTTTATGTATCCGCGGTGCGGCTCAGCCGGACGAAGATCAATATCCGGAGCTCCCTGAGGAGGGTCGGTCTCGGTGATGATAGTATTAACGGAGCTCCTGCCGCATATGCTGCACACGAACTCACGGTCTTCTGTTATGAAAGGCATAGCAATACCTCCTGTTGATTTTGATATTCTAATTATACCATTCTTCGCAGTTCCTGTCAACCGCCGCATCTTCCGTTCAGCGCATTGCGTAAGAGTCCGGAAAAATCAGCTATGAATCGGGAAGAACTGCGGAAAAAACCTGCCGCATCCTGGGAAAACGTCGGATAAATCGGCTGTACATGGCGATATATGAGGAAAATGCTCAGAACTTTACCGTTTATTTTTCCCTCCGCAGGCGTTATGATAAAAGCAGCACCGCACAAAAAATGTGTAGTGCCGCCTGAAGTATATCAACTCTGGAGGTAATTATGAAAAAACTGCTTTTACCGCTGATAGCGGCAGTTCTTTGGCTGAGTAAGCCTCTCTGTGCTGCTTCGGCAGCGGAAGGATTTACCTACACTCTGATCGGGGACGAGGTCACTGTCACAGGATACAGCGGAAAGCCTGAGGTTATTGATATTCCTCAGTATATAGAGGGGAAACCGGTCACTGAGGTCCGTGACAACGCCTTCTGGATGTGTACTACACTGAGGCAGATAAGTCTCCCTGCGACCGTCCGGACTATGGGGCACCACTGCTTTTATGGATGTTCCGGGCTTGAGGTAATAATTCTTCCGCCGCAGCTTGAAAGCCTCGGGATGGGCTGCTTCGGGGAGTGTACCTCACTTGACGAGATAACGCTCCCGGATACGCTGGAGGTGCTGCCGGATTCGTGCTTCCGGGGTTGTACCTCGCTTGAAACTATCGTGATCCCGCAGAGCGTGACAAATATCGAGAAATTCTGCTTTTGCAGATGCAGCTCGCTGTGTTATGCCTCGCCCGGAGGAAGGCTCTCGGAGATCGGGACAGGGGCATTTTATATGTGTGAAAACCTTGACAATATCTATATTCCGCCTTCTGTGGAGAGGCTTGGCGCCGAGGCACTGGGGTATACCGCCGGCGGCGAGAGGGTAAAGCTTACGATAATAGGTGCTGAAGGAAGTGCTGCGGAGGAATATGCTGAGGCGAACGGTATAGTTTTTTCGTCTTCGCCTGAGACAGTACAGACATTTGATCCGGCTGATTCTGAGAACGCTCCCGTAAAGCTGCCGCCATCTCTTGCTGCAGCCGGCGGAGGACTGTTCCTGCTCGCGGGAGGACTTGCGCTCCGGCAGTATCTGATAAGGAAATAACAAAAGCGGATGAGAGAACAGCCGCTTCTGCAATGTTTTTAGAGCCGACCTATTGCAAAACCCTGCGAAAAATGTTATAATAAATGTGTCCTCAATAACCGCCGTAAGGCGGTTATTGCCCTGAACTTTGTTCAGGGAGCGCAAATTCTTTATAAAATATGGAATTTGCGCATCACATTTCTTTATGTCATGCTCATTTTGCCCTG
>CAMOXW010000031.1 GCA_946629405.1 uncultured Ruminococcus sp. | reverse complement strand
TCTGCCATTGCGGAGTAGCCGAGGACTGTTCCCATAGAAATAGTTACCCCGACAAGAAGCGAGATCCTCGCCTCTCCGAGAAGCACCTTCACGATGATCTGACCGTCGGTCGCACCCATGCTTTGTGCTGCTTCGATAACGCCGTGATCGACCTCCTTCAGGGAGGATTCGACCATTCTCCCGATAAACGGCGCTGCCGCAAGGGTAAGCGGGACTATTGTCGCTTCGGGTCCGTAGCTCTTGCCGACAATAAAGCGCGTCAGCGGGATAATAAGTATCAGAAGTATCAGAAACGGAACACTTCGCAGTATGTTTGTGATGATGTCAAAAATACGGTAAAGCACCGGACGCGGGTGGATCCCGTCCTTGCCGCTTACTGCAAGCAGCACGCCAAGCGGCAGACCCAGAGCGTAGCCGGAAGCCGTCGAGATCAGCACCATAAACAGCGTGTCCCGTATTCCCTCCAGCAGCATTTCCACAACTTTAGGGTCGATGTTCATAATACCGCCTCCTCTTCGTCATCGTCCTGTATCAGCAGCAGCCTTTTGGCAGCCTTTGTCTGCGGGTTCGCAAAAAGCTCCCTGACTGTGTTCATCTCCATAAGCCTGCCGCCTTCGAGAACTGCCACACGGTCACATATCTCCTGTACGACTGTCATTGCGTGAGTGATTATGATTATGGTTATGCCGTATTTTCGGTTTATGTCCCGCAGCAGTGCAAGTATCTGACGGGTGGTCTGCGGATCGAGAGCACTTGTCGCCTCGTCGCACAACAGCAGCTCGGGATCCGATGCAAGCACTCTCGCGATAGCCACTCTCTGCTTCTGTCCGCCCGAAAGCTGAGAGGGAAACGCCGAAGCCTTGTCCGGAATACCGACTGCATCAAGATATTCCTTTGCCTTTTCCCGAGCTGTCTTTTTCTTGACTCCCGCTATTTCAAGCGGCAGCGCGACATTGTCAAGAACACTCCTCTGCATGAGCAGGTTGAAATGCTGGAAGATCATACCGATGCGACGGCGCTCCATCCGAAGCTCCTTGTCCGTCAGCTCGTTGATATTCTTGTCCTTGATGTAAACACAGCCGGAGGTAGGTTCCTCAAGACGGTTTATACAGCGGACAAGCGTACTTTTTCCTGCGCCGGAAAGTCCGATGATACCGAATATCTCGCCCTTTTCGACCTCGAACGAGATGTCGGAGAGCGCTGATATTTTTCCGTCATCGGATACAAATTCCTTACAGAGATGCTCGGCTCGTAAAAATGCCATAACATAGCCTTTCTATCCAAAACAGGCGGATAATGTATGTCCGCCTGTTTTGAATTTGGAGAGATTTTGGAAGAAAAGAACCGGTGTACGGTGAATTTATTCTGCAAACGGTACTACTGCGCCGTCGTACTTGTTGTTGATGAAATCCCGAATAGCGTCGGACTTGAGTGCATTAACAAGTGCCACGATGCCATCGCTGTTCTCATTGCCTTCCTTGACCGCTATTACATTCACATAGGTCTTTGCAGCCTCGGAATCGGATCTCTCATAAGCTATGCTGTCCTTTCCTACGGAGAAGCCTGCTTCAAGAGCGTAGTTGCCGTTGAGGACCACGAATGCGACCTCGTCCTTTACTCTCGGTACCTGTGCAGCTTCAAGCTCCTGTATCCGGATGTTGTGAGGATTTTCCTCAATATCGAGGACTGTTGCGGTCAGACCCGCACCCTCGCGGAGAGTTATGATGCCGTTGTCCTGAAGGAGAAGGAGTGCGCGCGCTTCGTTTGTGGTATCGTTGGGAACCGCAATGGTATCGCCGTCCGCGATCTCGTCAAGACCGGACTTTGTACCGGGGTAGATGCCGAAGGGTTCATAGTGTATACCGCCGGTGTTCACAAGATGTGTACCCTGCTCCTCGTTGAAGCTGTTGAGATAGGGGATGTGCTGGAAGTAGTTTGCGTCAAAGTCGCCTGCCTCTACCACAAGGTTCGGCTGAACATAATCCTCAAACTCGGTCACTTCAAGAGTCCAGCCCTCATCGGCAAGTATCTTTGCGGCTTCCGCGAGTATTTCCGAATGAGGAACGATGCTTGCGGCTACCTTTATTGTACCCTTGGCGGAAACTTCTTCGGATGCGGCTTTGGTCTGTGCAGCTGTTGTAACTGCCGCCGCTGCAGCGACCACTCCGCCTTCAACAACAAGGCTGTCCTCATAATCAAGACCGTAGGTATCAACGAGAGTTGCCTCATAGTCCGCGTGGAAGAAGTTCTCGTTTCCGAGAGCCCTTATCTCGTCATTGAGCCAGTCAAGGAGTGTGGTGTTACCCTTTGAGACCGCAGGAGCGATTGTGTCCTGTGATCCGAGCTCGGGGATGCCTACCGTATATCCGGGGTTCTGAAGTGCAAAAGCGATAACTTCCGTATTGTCATTTGCCCATGCAACGCCGTTTCCGTTCTCGATAGCGTTCTTGGCATTTGCGTAAGTATCGTATTTCTGAAGCTTTATTTCAGGGTTGTTTGCCGCAAGATAGGTTTCGGCAGTTGTGCCGGAGATAACTATTACCTGATCGTCGGCGCCTATCTGGTCAAGACTTGTGATGACGCGGCTGTCGGGAGATACGATACCGAGTGCCACATTCATATACGGCAGAGCGAAATCGACCTTCTGTGCTCTTTCCTCTGTTACTGTGAAATTTGCAAGCACGATATCGACCTTACCGGTTTCAAGGTACTCTACGCGGCTTGCAGCCT
>CAMOXW010000030.1 GCA_946629405.1 uncultured Ruminococcus sp. | reverse complement strand
CCGGTAGGAGCGGGAGCCTGAGTTGTGGTATTTCCGCCTGCTGTGCCGGTTGTAGTGGTAGTAGTTGTTGTTGCATCAGCGGAAGTTGTTGTAGAGGATGTGGCATCAGTTGTAGCAGCCTCAAAGAGACCGTCAACTGTAAAGTTTACTTCGATAGACTCACCGGCAGTGACCGGAACTGCAATATCAGTAGTATGAGGATCCTGCCATGTGTTGTAGATGTTAAGACGGAGCTGTGTACCGCCGTTGTCAACGTTGAGGTTTGTGCTGCTGGGAGTATAAGCAACCTCAGCGCCGTCGATCTTGATAGAATCGAGCTTGAATGTAATACCGCTCTTGGAGATAACATCAGCAGCGGTTTCGCCCTCAGCGAAATCGTAGATGTTTACATCAGACTGAATGAAGAGGCAGAGGTCGCCGTCGCCAGATTCGCCCATATCTGTAGCATCGAGAGTAATAGTGTAAGAACCGTTCTTGTCAACAGTAACGGTGTTGTTTCTTGTGTTGGGATCCCAGAAGCCGCCTGTGCCGCCGCCCTGACCAGCGAGGTAGAATGTATAGCTGTCCTTCTTTTCAGCATTTGCTGAGAGGCTCATAGCTGCGAGTGCGGAAACAGAAACAGCAGAAGCTGCCATAGCTACAAAAAGCTTACTGATCTTCATAATTAAAACTCCTTACTTATGTGCGGAAACACCTATAATACCGCACTGTATTTTATACCCTCATTGTAACACAAAAAATTGGTGATGTAAAGTAGCAATTTTCACAAAGTTGAACCTCCCGCCCTACGCAACGACAGCATTTTCGCCAAAAAATTCGGTGAGCTGACCATTTATTGCGGCGAGGCCTGCTCCTTCGGACGGCTTTCAAAGAGGATACCGACCGTATCATGCATCATGTCGAACGGGCGGACCTTCGGCGAGATTTTCACAGAAACATAGGACCTTCCCGCGCCGTTGAAGGTTATTCTTCCCTTGTATGCAGCCGAAAGCGCAGCGATCTGCTCGCCGGAGAGGAACTGGGTATAGAAGTACATCGAGCCGTTTTTCTGTGAAATTTCGGTAATTCCGAGCCTTGCGGCCTTGTTTCTCAGCAAGGACACGTCTATCAGACCCACAACGGACTTTGGCGGCTCGCCATAGCGGTCGATCAGTTCATCTATGAGGTCGGTCTTGTCGGCATCCTCATTCACGAGCATGATCTTGCGGTACATATCAATGCGCTGATTAAGGCTTGAAATGTACTTTTCGGGGATATGCGCGTCTATCTGTATATCCACAAGGCACTCCGGGATCTTCTCCGGCTGCTCGCCCTTTTCCTCGGCAATAGCCTCGGACAGGAGCCGGAGGTACATATCATACCCCACAGCCTCCATGTGGCCGTGCTGCCGTCCGCCCAGAATACTTCCTGCGCCGCGTATCTCGAGGTCGCGCAGGGCAATGCGGAAGCCGCTGCCGAACTGTGTGAATTCGCGCATTGCATTGAGGCGCTTGGTGGCGACCTCTGTCAGCACCTTATCGCGCTTGTAGGTAAAATATGCGTAGCCGCGGCGGTTAGAGCGTCCCACGCGCCCGCGGAGCTGATAGAGCTGCGAAAGTCCGAAGCGGTCGGAGTCCTCGATTATCAGGGTATTTACGTTTGGCACGTCCACGCCGGTCTCAATAATAGTAGTGCAGACGAGGATATCTACCTCATGCTCAACGAGCTGCTCCCAGATATCTGACATCTCGTCCTCGCTCATCTGACCGTGCGCTACAGCGATGCGCGCATCAGGGAGAAATTCCTTCAGCCGTGAAGCGCAAGCCTGAATAGTTTCGACGCGGTTGTGTATGTAGTAGACCTGTCCGCCGCGCCGAAGCTCGCGGACTATAGCCTGTATCACAGTACCGGCATTGTACTCGATGACGTAGGTCTGCACGGGATATCTGTCCTGCGGAGGTTCCTCGAGCACCGACATATCCCTTATTCCGCTCATAGCCATATTCAGCGTGCGGGGGATAGGTGTTGCGGAGAGCATGAGGACGTCAACGCCGGCGAAGGCCTCCTTGAATTTTTCCTTATGTGCAACGCCGAAGCGCTGCTCCTCATCTATGACTGCAAGTCCGAGGTCGCGGAAAACGACGGACTTCTGGATTATCTTGTGCGTACCGATGAGGAGGTCTATCCTCCCCTGTTTCAGTTTCCGGATTATTTCATCCTGCTGTTTTGGAGAACGGTAGCGTGAGAGCAGCTCGACATTGACAGGAAAATGCTCGAATCTTCTCAGCGCGGTCTGGTAGTGCTGCCACGCAAGGACTGTCGTCGGTGCGAGTATCGCGCACTGTTTGCCGGAGAGTATGCACTTCATTGCTGCACGCAGCGCGACCTCCGTCTTGCCGAAGCCGACGTCGCCGCACAGCAGTCTCTCCATAGGGCGTGGACGTTCCATATCAGTCTTTATCTCAGCGATGGACTGGAGCTGATCATCCGTTTCGACGTAGGGGAAGCGTTCCTCGAAATCGCGCTGTATCTCGTCATCCGGGAGGAATGCGAAGCCCTCGCTTTTTTCCCGTTTTGCATAGAGGGCGATGAGCTCATGAGCCATATCCTTTACAGCGCGTTTTACGTTGCTGCGGGTCTTCTGCCACTCATTTGAGCTGAGCTTGTTGAGCTTAACGCCGCTGTCGTCGCGCGGGCCGATATATTTTGACACCATATCGAGCTGGGTTACCGGTATATAGAGCTTATCCGCACCGGCGTACTGAATGGTGATATAGTCCTTTGTAACGCCTTCCATTTCGAGCTTACGGATGCCGATGAATCTTCCGATTCCGTGTCCGGAGTGAACGACGAGGTCGCCCTCTGAAATATCTGCGAGGGAACGTATTTCCTCCGCTTTATTGCGTTTTTTGCGGTGCTTTTTCCGGGCGGAATCCATAGCTCGGCCCTGTGTGATGAGGACAGTCTTGTTCTCGGGGTACTCGAAGCCTCCCGCGAAGCTTCCGGACATAAGGCAGACCCTGCCGCTTTTCAGTTCGATCCCGCTTGAAGCGAGGTCACAGGGAATCCCTTCCTCGGCGAGGTCCTGCTGGATTATAGGCAGGGTCTTGTCGCTTCCGGCGGCGAGGATGATGCGGTATTTCCGCGAAACGAAGTCGCTGAGGTCCTCGATGAGCTGCTTCATATCGCCGCTCCACGGAGCGGTCTGCAAAGCCTCGAAGCTGACGAGCCTGCGGAAATCTATGCGTTCTCCGCCCTGCATGAAGCTGCTGAGGTAGAGGCAGACTTTTTTTGCTGCAAGGTTCTGTATCAACGGCAGTTCGAGGATATATCCGTCCAGCCCCTTACAGAGCTGACCGTCCTCAAGAAGGATCTTCACATCCTCATTATAGCGCGAGGAAACTCCGGCCGCGCTGTCCATAACGTCTGAAAAATCGCTGAATATGACTATTCCGCCGATATAATCGAAAACGGTAGAGGGCTCGCCGTAGACGAGGGGGTAATACTTCACGCTGTGGGCAAGTATCTCCCCTGCCCTGAGGCGGTTGACGTCAGCGCCGAGCCTTTCGCGGATGAGGTCCATACGTTTTCCGCGTGCCTTTCTGCAAAGCTCCTCGACCCTTCCGGCGAGCTCCTCACAGTTGTAAAGGACTTCGCCTGCTGGTGATATTTCCACATATTCAAGCGGTTCAGTACGCCGCTGAGTATCGGTATCGAATTCAGAAATCGTGTCGATCACATCGCCCCAGAGCTCGATACGCACCGGCTTGTCAGCCTGCACCGGGTAGATATCGACTATCGAGCCGCGCACGGAGAACTGTGAAGCTCCCTCGACCTTTTCGCAGCGCTGATAGCCTGATTCAGCGAGGTCAGTACAAAGTCCGGGAAGGTCTATCTCCTGTCCCTGAGAAAGCTTAACACCAGCGGCAAGGAGCGTTTCCGGAGGTATTACCGGCTGCATTACAGCCTCGATGCTTGCACAGATAACACTGCACCGACCGGCGGCAGCTCTTGAAAGCGCAGAGATACGCATATGCTCATACTCATGATTGGAACTGTCAACAGGCGTGAGGACGAGCTCCTTCGAGGGAAAAAGCACAGCACTCTCGGTGCCGGACATAGTGTTTATGTCATCGCAGAGTTTTTTAGCCTCAGCCTCCGAACCTGTGATAACAAGGTTCACGCTCTCGCCGCTGAGGGAGTGTATGAGCTGAGCTCTGTGTATATGCGAAAGGCCCGTCACGGAGACAGGCGAGATATTCTTATCAATGGCTTCCCGGATGCTTCTGAATCCGGAAAGCTCTGAGAAAAAATTGCTGAATATGTTCATTATTATCCTCTTTTATGAGTTGTACTTATTCATAGCCTCATCGGTTTTTCCCTGTACCATGAGCTTTATGCACTCGCAGGCATTTCCGGAGGAGAACCTCATCTTCTCGCTGTCCTCCCTGCCGAATTTTCCGAGCACCCACTTTGCGAGGTCATAGTCCGGGTGAGGCTTCTTGCCGACGCCCATTTTTATGCGTGGGAAATCGTCGCTTCCGGTGAGCTCGCAAATGCTCCTGAGGCCGTTGTGACCGCCGTGGCTGCCTTTCCTGCGTATGCGGAGCTTTCCGGCGTCGAGGGAGATATCATCGCAGACTACGATGAGATTTTCCACATCTATCTTGTAGAAGTCGAGAGCCTGAACTATGGACTCGCCGCTGTTGTTCATATATGTGGTAGGTTTGAGGAGCAGACACCGCTTGTCACCGATAGTCACCTCGGTGGTCTTGCCCTTGAATCGGAGGCGGTCTATCTTAGTGCCGAGCTGCTCCGCGAGCATATCAAGCACCGCAAATCCGGCGTTATGGCGGGTACCGTCGTATTCCATGCCGGGGTTGCCGAGCCCTGCTATCACATATTCTATTTTACCTCTTGCCGAGGAAGAATTTGAAGAAATCCTGTCGAACACATCAAAAATACTCATAAAAGCTCCTTAATATTTAAGGGTAAATAACGAATCAGGCGGTCGGATGGTTACGGCGTTTGCGTGATTGCCAGCCTCACATTCCGGGAAACTGTGCTGCAACGGCAATTTGCGAGAGTAAAACCGCCAAAAAAATTACATACCCATATTTAATCAAGACCGGGAAGCCGTTCAACTAACGGCAGCCCGAATTTTTCTGCCATAGCGCGGCATTTTGCGATGTTGGCCGCATCGGAGAAGACCTCCGGGTCGTGCGCGTCGCAGCCTATGATAACGGAATTACCGCACTCCTGAGCAATCCTCAGGAAGCGCTCCGAGGTATAGTGTCTGCCCTGGCTCACGCCAAGCATATTTATCTCTACCGGAACGTCCTTTTCTTTAAGGTAAGTGCATATCCGGCGCAAGCACTGTTCCAGCCGGTCATCATCCGGTGAAGTGCCGATGTAATTTATAAGGTCAGGATGGGCGACGTACTTGTAGCGTCCCGACTCCATGGCCTCGATAACGAGGTCGGTATAGCGGTAAAGCTCCTCCGCATCAGAGGACGGAGAGCCGGTATAAGGTCCGAACGGCTCGCGCACGGTAAAATGCTGACCGAGGATCATATAATCGACCGGATAGTCCGCAAGCAGCCTGTCCTGAGCCTCCATAAGTTCAGGGATATACTCCGCTTCAAAGCCTATGTATATCTTTATATCGGAAGCATACTCATCCCTCAGGGCGGTCAGCGAGGTGAAATACCCCTCTACCTCGGAGGGCTCCATTCTTGTACCGGAAACATGGCTGTCCGGGAACACCCACGGACAGTGATCTGAAAAGCCGAGGACTTTGATACCTGCGGCTATTGCCTTTTCGATATACTCCCGGTCCTCGCCTGCCGCATGGCGGCAGCGCCGTGTATGTGTGTGATAATTCGCAGTCATTGCCGTCCTCCTTCCGATGATACATTTTATTAATGTCTGCTCAACAACTAAAAATTGGCTTTATACAGCTTTTAAAAGCCAATTTTTAGTTGTCAAAGTGCAAGAAAAAATAAATTTTCCGATATTTTTTCTTGCACTTTGTT
>CAMOXW010000029.1 GCA_946629405.1 uncultured Ruminococcus sp. | reverse complement strand
CCCACTACTTCGGCGACGGCTTTGCTAAGGCCTTCGATATCGAATACACCGACAAGGACAACAAGAGGGTCTACCCCCACCAGACAAGCTGGGGCGTTACTACCCGCCTCATCGGTGCTGTTATCATGACCCACGGCGACGATAACGGCCTTGTTCTTCCGCCTGCTGTTGCACCTGTTCAGGTCGTGATAATCCCTGTTGCTCAGCATAAGGAGGGAGTTCTCGAAAAGGCAGGCGAGCTTAAAGACCGCCTCGCAAAGGCCGGACTTCGCGTTAAACTCGATGACAGCGAAAATTCACCCGGCTGGAAGTTCGCAGAGTACGAAATGAAGGGCGTTCCGCTCAGAGTTGAGATAGGTCCCCGCGATATCGAGGAGAACCAGTGCGTTATCGCTTCACGCTGGAACGGCGAGAAAACTGCCGTTTCACTCAATGACCTCGAGGAAGCTGTTGAAAAGAAGCTCACGGAGGCTCACGACGGTATGTACCAGAAGGCTCTCGATAACCAGAAAAGGCGCACCTACGCCTGCACTACCCTCGATGAGATCACTAAGGCTCTCGAAAACGGTGACGGCTTCATCAAGGCTATGTGGTGCGGCGAAGAAGCTTGCGAGGACGAGGTCAAGGAAAAGACCGGTGTTGGCTCGCGCTGCATCCCCTTCGATCAGGAGCAGCTCAGCGATAAGTGTGTCTGCTGCGGCAAGCCTGCCAAGTGCATGGTCTACTGGGGCAAAGCATATTGATCTGAAAAGGGCGCATTTTGCGTCCTTTTTTTGGCGGCGAGCCCCCGCACGTTTCCATGGGGCGCCCCTGAAGGGCTTGCGTTCGTGGTGGGCGGAAGTCTCCGTTCGCTCACGTTGGTAAAAAACTTCCGTGTGCGATCAGGGAAGGTGCCGGCTGCAAGAACTGAGCGAGTTTACGAGCGGCAACGTGGAAGACAGAGGAATCGCTGCTTGACAAAGAGGTGGGCGATGTGGTATAATTATTCCGTTATTCCTGAGGAGGTGGTCTTACGGATAAACCGGCTGTTTTATATATGGTCATCCCTTGCTACGACGAGGAGGAAGTCCTCCCGGAGACCGCCTCGCGCCTGCGCGAAAAATTCGCGTGCCTGACTGAGAAAAATCTCATTTCCCCCGCAAGCCGCATCGTCTTCGTCAACGACGGCTCTAAGGACAGCACATGGGAGATAATCTCCCGGCTGCATGAGGATTGCCCCCGGTTCTTCTCGGGCATCGACCTCGCCCATAACAGCGGCCACCAGAACGCTGTGCTTGCCGGACTTATGACCGTTATGGATATCTGCGACGCTGTGATAACTATGGATGCCGACCTTCAGGACGATATAAACGCTATCGACGAGATGCTCGCACGCTTCTACGAGGGGAATCAGGTGGTCTACGGCGTGAGGAGCGCACGGAAAACTGACTCCTTCTTCAAAAAATTCACAGCGGAAAGCTTCTACAAATTCATGAAGCTCATGGGCGCCGATGTCGTCTATAACCACGCCGATTTCCGCCTTATGTCCCGCAGAGTTCTGCATGAGCTCGCCAATTTCAAGGAGGTCAACCTCTTTCTGCGCGGTATGGTCCCGCTCATCGGTTTCAGGAGCTGCTCGGTGTACTACGAGAGAAGCGAGCGCTTTGCCGGGGAAAGCAAGTACCCACTGCGGAAAATGCTCTCCTTTGCCGTGAACGGCATAACCTCGTTCAGCACCAAGCCCCTTAAATTCATTACCGCCCTCGGTTTCTTTATGTCGGTAATGAGCGTTTTCGCGTTCATATGGGCGTTTGTGGCTAAATTCTGCGGCTTTGCAGAGCTCGGTTGGTCGAGCCTTCTGTGTTCGATCTGGCTCATCGGCGGCTTGCAGCTTTTCTGCCTCGGGATAATCGGCGAGTACATCGGGAAGATATACGCGGAGGTCAAGCACCGCCCGCGGTTCATAGTAGCTGACTTCCTCAACGACCTCGGCACGACCTTCCTCCATGACGGGGAAGATAACAGCGATTAGCTGCTGCGTCACCGCAGGGCGACACAATTAATTATGAATTAAAAAGGGACGCTCAGCGTCCCCCTTTTTTTATTGTATCTGCGCCTTCGGTACGCCAAGCTGTGAAAAGTAGAGGTCGGCGTAGGTGCGGTATTCGCGGCGGAAATCCTCGTCGTTCTCCTTGATATCGTGGAGATAGGCGTGGATGTTGGTCTTCTCGTCAGTCTCTATGAGGCATCCGGCAATGTTTGAACAGTGGTCGGAAATACGCTCCAGATTGGTGAGGATATCCTGGAAGATATATCCCAGCTCAACTGTACACTCGTCGTTCTGCAAACGCCGTATATGGCGGTTCTTCAGCTCTGTACTGAGGTTGTCCACGACCTCCTCGAGAGGCTCGACCTTATGCGCGACGGTAAGGTCGTTGGCATTGTAGGCATCTAATGCTCGGTTGATATTCTCTGCTATAGCGTCCGTTATGACCTTTATCTCGTTGAGGCATTCGTCCGAGAAGTTTATTCCCTTGTCGTGCATCTCCTGAGCGGATTCAACAAGGTTCACGGCATGGTCGGAGATACGCTCGAAGTTGCCGACACAGTGCATCATCTTGGAAACGCTCCGGCTGTCCGCTCCGGTAACTGAGCTCTTGGCTATCTTCACGAGGAAGCTGTTGAGCTTGTCCTCAAAGCTGTCGATCCTATCCTCGTTCTTGATTATAGTCTCGGCTGATTCGCTGCTGTACTCCTTGATTATATCGAGCGCCATGAGGATAGTCTCGCGGGTAAGCTCGGACATCTCTATCGTTGCGCCCTTGCAGGCCTCAACTGCTACGCTGGGAGTTTTGAGAAGGATCGGGTCAAGCTCGGGTATAGCGTGCTTGTGGAGCTCTCTCTGTTCACTTTCGTCCTCCTTGATGATGAAGCGTGAGAGCTTGACAAGAAAGGCAGAAAACGGTATAAGCATGAATGTTATGACAAGGTTGAAAATAGTGTGCATAACGGCTATGCCTATTGCATTTGTCGTTTTATCAAAAATACCGAGCTGAACTATATGCTGGAGTATCAATACCACCGGAAGAAGTACGATCGTACCAATGATCTTGATAGAAATATGTATGCAGGCAACACGCTTGGCATTCTTTTTTACTCCGATACTGGAAATGAGTGCAGTAACACAGGTGCCGATATTCAGACCCATTACAATAGGGAGAGACATTCCGACTGTAAGACTGCCTGTACGGGAAAATGCCTGAAGTATACCGATAGATGCCGCTGAGCTCTGAATGATGCCCGTAAATCCGGCACCGACAAGCACGCCGAGAATAGGATTTTTAAAAGCGGTAAGTGCTTGCTGGAACTTAGGCGATTCTGCGAGCGGTTCAACAGCTCCCGACATAAGTGTCATACCGGTCATAAGCACTGAAAATCCGACGAGGATGCGTCCGATGTCCTTTTTCTTGTTTTTCTTCGATATCATTATGAACATTACACCGATCAGCGCAACAAGCGGTGAAAACGATGTGGGCTTGAGCATCTTTATGAAGAAATTGTCGCCCTCAACTCCTGCAAGGCTGAGTATCCATGCGGTAAGAGTTGTTCCTATATCGGCGCCGAAGCATACACCGACCGTCTGGTCGAGGGTCATAATGCCGGAGTTTACAAGTCCTACAAGCATTACCGTCATTGCCGATGATGACTGGATAGCGATAGTGATACCTGCACCGAGGAGTATGCTCTTGATCTTGTTCGAGGTCATCTTTTTCAGTGCGACCTCGAGCTTTCCTCCGGTGAGCTTTTCAAGTCCTGTTGACATTACGTTCATTCCGTAGAGGAAGAAGGCAAGTCCTCCGAGCATGGTGAAGATATTGAATATCGAAAATTTGTCTTCCATAAAATTCTCCTGTCTTTTTCTTTTACTTCAAGTTCTATTATAGCAGAAAAAATTTTTCAGTCAAGAAGTTCAGGAAATATTTAACGTGAATTTAACATTCACCCCCACCCCGTGGGGAGTCACCCTAAAACTTCCTCTCAAAAACTTTTGTCTGGTTTTCCCCGCAAGGGTATGCAACATTCCGGAATAACAAAAACTGCCGCTGTGATTACAGCGGCAAATTTTATACCATTGCGGGGAAAACTAAAGCTAAAAGTCTTTGGAAAGGGGTCTGGGGTGACTCCCCGCAGTGCGGGGAGATGTCAGCGAAGCT
>CAMOXW010000028.1 GCA_946629405.1 uncultured Ruminococcus sp. | reverse complement strand
TTTGCCCGACAGGGCAAAATGAGCATGACATAAAGAAATGTGATGCGCAAATTCCATATTTTATAAAGAATTTGCGCTCCCTGAACAAAGTTCAGGGCAATAACCGCCGTAAGGCGGTTATTGAGGACACATTATATTATAACTTAAAAACGGCAGGAAATACCAGTATGTTACCCGGAATTAACCTGCAATATGTTAGTTTATACTTACTGTAATGGCGCACGGATTTTTTTACAGCTCTCCGGCAGCACAATCAGTATACAATTATTGCCAAGCTGACCGAATATTGCGGAAATGCAACAAAAATTATTGACAAGTTATTAGTTTTGTGCTAAAATAAAACCATAAATTTATTTTTTTGGAGGACATTTACAATGAAAGGAAAAAAATCCAGGAGACTGACAGCCGGCGTGTTAAGCGCTGCTATGGTCTGCACAGCCTCGGCACAGGCTGCATTTGTGGCACCGGTATATGCGGCTGATGCAGTATCCGGTAAGGTCATCTATTCTACTGACTTCGAGGACGGCGATGTATCATACTTCACCAACAGAGGCGAGAACGACACTACAGAGCTCTCCTCATCCACAGAAGCTGCAAAGAGCGGCAAAACCTCTCTGCTCGCAAGCGGACGTTCAAAGGAGTGGAACGGACCTGCTTTCCGACTTGACACTGTGTGCGAGCCCAACACTGAGTATTACATCTCAGCCTCTATCAAGGGCAGATACTATACAGGCGCGACATTCAGCTTCCAGTACACAGATTCTGACGGCGGCGTACACTACAGCAACCTCGTCCAGAACCTCAGCGGAAGCGACTGGATCAGCCTTGAGAACGTCAAGGTCAGCTTCACAGAGGATATGACTGATGTTTACGTTTACTTCGAGGGCGGTACGGATGATATCTTCCTCGACGATTTCAGTGTAGTCGAGGTCCCGGTAAAACCTATCGAGGATCTTCCTTCTATCGCGGGCGCATTTGCGAACGATTTCAAGGTAGGTACAGCTATCACACCTGATAACCTCAGTTCAAAGTCATTCATGGCTCTCGTAGAGAAGCATTTCAACGCGAGCATCACGGTCGGCAACGAAATGAAGCCGGACTCCGTTCTCAATCAGGCAGCTTGTATCGCCTATGCCGAGGAGCACGACGGCGACGATACTGTTCCGCAGGTATCCTTTGGAAAGGCAAAGCCTATCCTCAACTACTGCCAGAAGAACAATATCCCTGTAAGAGTACACACTCTTGTATGGCATTCTCAGACACCTGACTGGTTCTTCAAGGAGGGCTACAAGGATGACGGCGAGTGGGTATCGAAGGAAAAGATGCTCAAGAGAATGGAAAACTACATCAAGAATTACTTCGAGACACTCACAGCTCTTTATCCGGACGTAAACTTCTACGCCTGCGACGTTGTGAATGAGGCATGGCTGGAGGGCGGCACACCCCGTGAGGCAGGAGCGCAGGGTCAGAGCGGCTCAGCGAAATCTGCATGGGTGAGCGTATTCGGCGACAACTCATTCATAGAGCCTGCCTTCACCTATGCAAGAAGGTACGCTCCTGCGGGCTGCAAGCTTTACTATAACGACTATAACGAGTATATGGACGGCAAGATGAACGCTATCATCGACATGGCCAAGAGCCTCAAGGAGAAGGGCCTCATAGACGGTATCGGTATGCAGTCTCACCTTGATGTAAGACAGAGCATGGACGCAGCGTTCCCATCTGTATCGATATATAACAGGGCACTTGACAAGTACTGCGAGCTCGGACTTGATATACAGATCACTGAGCTTGACGCAACTATCCCTGAAAATTCCGGCGACCAGTATTACGACCTTCAGGGCGAATACTACAAGGGCATAATCGACGCTATCTATGCTCATAAGGACAACATCTCCGCGCTGATCTTCTGGGGCGTTACCGATGACAGAAGTTGGAGAGCCAAGCAGCAGCCGCTTCTCTTTACCGAGGATTACAAGGCTAAGGCTTCCTACTACACGATCATGGAGGGCAGGGAGCAGCAGGTAGTTACCACTACAACCACCACCACTACAACCACTACTACCGTTACATCGACCACGACCGGCGAGATCACCGGAACTACCGGTATGGAAGAAGAATACGCAGGCGATGCGAACGGTGACGATCAGGTAAATATGGCAGATGCAGTCATTGTAATGCAGTGCGTTTCCAACCCTGATGTTTACGGTGTCGGCAAGGAAAAGGGCATCAAGCCTGAGAACGAGAAGAAGGCTGACGTTGACGGAAATCCGGGTCTGACAAATAAGGATGCACTTGCGATCCAGCAGTACAAGCTTGGACTTATTGGTTCACTTTCGGTTTCCGAATGAGAGAGCGATAATACAAAAAACGTCCCCCGGAGCAATTCCGGGGGACATTGTATTATTTACTGTTATTCTTCTTGCCGGGAGCCTTCTTGGCGGGATCCGGATTTTTTGAAGCCTCCTGTTTTTTTGCAGGGGCTGATTTTTTTGCGGTCTCCTGAGCTTTCGGGGAGGGCTTTTTCTTTGCGGGAGAATTTTTTTTCGGCTCCTGAGAGTCATTCTCATCGCTGATTATTTTCTGGTAGGACTCCTCCTCAGCCTTTTCCTTTTCCCGCTTCTGGGACTTTCTGACTCTGCGCGGAGCTTTTTTTCTGCTTCTTGACATAAGGACGAGCCCGAATACGACAGCACCTGCGAGCAGGGCGATGCAGAGGACGATGAACGCCCATTTGAGAATATTATGGTCGGTCACGGAATAGGATATATTGTTTTTCTTGGCGTATTTTTTGGCTTCCGAGCCGGAGGGAACGCTCATTTTGAAGCCGCCGAGCTTTGTCTCCTTGAGGACTGGAGCGCCGTCGGTATCGGTGCTGCCGGTGTTTTCCCAGGTAAAGCCGAAGGCATAGTCACCGATGCTTGAAACGCTTTTTGGCACAGTGACTTTTCTCAGGTTATCGCAGTAGAAAAACGCCTTTTCGCCGATGGACTTCACGCCGTCGGGAATAATTACCCGGGAGAGGGCATATGAGCCGTTGAAGGCAGATTTGCCGATAGTTTTCAGCGTAGTCGGGAAGGAGAGCGATTCGAGCATATTGTAAGCGAAGGCATAGTCGCCGATAGTTTCGAGGCCGTTGGCGAAGTCGATGCTCCGCAGGCTTGAGAACATACCGTTTTCGCCGGCGGCAAGGCAGGCGAACGCTCCTTCGCCTATCTCAGTGACGGACGAAGGCAGAAAGAGGTGCTCGATACCAGCGCAGGCTGAGAACGCACCGGGCTTGATAATGGCGGTGCCGTCTGGTATTATGAGATCGCCGCTCACGCTGTTGGGAGCGAGGTAGATATCATGTCTGCTTGTGTCGGTGAGTATTCCGTCGCTGCCGACCCTGAATACAGAGTTTCCGTCCGCAGATATCTCGCTGAGGGAGAGCATTTCCGCGAAAGCCATATCGCCAATCTCGGTGAGCGAGGGCGGAAGCGAGAGCTTTTCGAGCTGAGTACACTCATAGAAAGCGAAGTCATCGACCTTAGTGACACCGCTGCCGAGGTCGAGCTCAGTTATGCCGAAGCACCGGCTGAAAGCGTTCTTTGGTATTTCCGTAATTGAATCCGGGATAGTGACCTTAGTCAGCGAGGTGCAGCCGGAGAAGGCGCCTTCTCCGAGGCTTTTCAGATTCTTGGGGAGGGTGAGCGAGGAGGCAGAGCAGCCATAGAAGGCGTTCTGATCGATAGTTCTTACCGAATCCGGGATAACGAGGTCGGAGATGCCCGTAAAGCCGGCGAAGGCGTTTTCGCCGATAGCAACGATCGCAACACCGTTTCTGACGGCAGGAATCTCAGTGATTATAGTTGCAGTACACTTTGTGATCTTGTAGCCGCCCTCAACGTTTATGTACTGGAAGGAGCCGTCTGTGAGTATATCGTCCGGTCCCTCGAGGTCATCCGCAGCGGCAAAGCCAGCCGGCATAGCGGCGAAAGCGAGAGCAGCAGCGCTGAGAATGGAGATAAGCTTATTCTTCATCATCCTTATCCTTTCCTCCGGAGGGCGCATCGTCGGCAGTCTCCTGTTCTTTTTTATCTCCGGATTTTTTAACGGAGGGGTTTCTGGGGGAAGCCGTCTTTTTCGGCTTCAGGTGTTTTTTAACAGAAACTCCGATCGCGGCAAGAAGCATAAGTACAAGGGCGCCCGCGACAGAAAGGCCTGCGATGCTGATGTTTTTATTGCCAATACGGACGGTGCCTGTGACTGTATCGAGCTCGAGCTCCTTTGCGTAGTCATAGGCGGCAGAATTTTTGGGCGCATAGAGCTTGAAGCCTTCCTGAGCGATATCTGCCGAAACGCTGGTATCGGTATCGTAGGCTTCGTTATAGACAAAGCCGAAGGCGTTAGTGCCGATATTTTTAAGTTTCTTGGTAGCGCGGAGCTTTTTCAGAGAGGTGCAGTCGTAGAATGCGTAATCTCCGAGCGAGGTCACGGATTTGGGGAGGACGATGTCCTCAACGGTTCGGCAGCTTGAAAAGGCGCAGTCTGCGATCTTCTCGGTACCTTTCGGTACCTTGTAGATCTTTCCTGAGCGGTTGAGCGGGTATTCAATGAGTGTCTTGCCGTCGGAGCTGAACAGAACGCCGTTTTTTGAGCAGAAGCTTCCGTCACCGTCTGTGACGTTGATTTCCTCGAGGCTGACGCAGGTATCGAAGGGGATAGAGTTTCCGAGGTCGGTGCAGTTTCCGGAGATAGTCACACTTCTGAGCATAACGCAGTTGTTGAAGGCCTCGCTGCCGATGCTTTTGGCACCGCCGCAGTCGATGGTTTCGAGCACGTTGCAGCTGTCGAAGCAGTTGTCGCCGATAGTTTCGAGGCTTTGCGGGAGGACGAGCTCAGTGAGGTAAGGGCATCTGTAGAACGACATTTCGCGCAGGGAAGTTATGCCTTCGGGGAGGATGATCTTCTCGGAGGTACATCCGCTGAACGCGGCAGGGTAAACGCCGGCAACGGGAAGTCCGCCGAGTTCTGCGGGGACGTTCAGGACGCTGTCCTCAGCGGTGCATTGGAGGATATAAGCCTTGTCGTCGATCTTGGCGATAGTGAAGTTTTCGACGCCGATCTTTTCGAGGTCAGCGATCTCCTTGTGTGCAGCGTACTCATCCTCGGTCATGAAGGTGAAGTTGTTCTTATAGTCATATTCGAGGTCGCTGTCCTGTGAATATACATAGCCGGCGGAGCCGGTGGAGCCAATGATAATAAAGCTGTCGTCAGCGTACTCGCCGCCTGTCGGGCCGGAGTGGTAGCCGAACGCGCAGTAGCCGATATTCACGACGGAATCTGGGATATGAACTGAGGTGAGGCCGGTGTCCATGAAAGCGTTCTGTCCGATAGATTCGACGGTATCGGGTATAGTGATCTCGGTAAGTGAGGTACAGCCCCAGAAATCGCCGGCGTTTATCTTATATACGCCCGGGGCGAATTTTACGTCGGTGAGGGAAGTACAGTCAGCTAAAAGAGCCTGCGGGAGGTCAACGAGCTGAGTGCCGCTCATATCAATGGCTTTGAGGGCATGATTTGTGCTGAGCGCGTAGAAATTAGCTTCCTTGAGTGTAGAGGGGAGGTTTATCTCCTCGAGCTCGGTTGAATATATCGCCGCAGCGCCGAGAGTTTCTACGCCGTCCGGGACGGTATAGCTGCTTCCGGACTTCTTTGGCGGATAGCACACAAGGGTCTTCATGTCTCTGGTGAAAAGAACGCCGTCCTTCAGGGCAAACGAGGAATTACCTTCATCGAGGGCTATCTCCTTCAGCTCAGGGCAGTAGATGAAGGGGTTGCTTGACGAGATATAGCTGAGGCTTGCCGGGAGAGCAATAGTCTCGTAGGGCTGATCCGGAGTGCTTCCGAAGGCGCGCATACCGAGCTCAGTAACGGCGATGCCGTCTATCTCAGCAGGGATGACGAGGTTCTTTTCGGTCGAGGAGCAATCCTCGATGCAGGCAGTATTGTCTTGGGTGATGCTGTAGCTGAAAGCGCCGGAGGTTTTCAGACCGTTGTCAGTTTCGTCAGGAGCTTCCGCAGCTTCAGTGCTTTCAGAAGCGGATGCCGCCGGCTCCTCATCGGCAAAGGCCCGCATAGCCGGTAAATCGGCAGCAGAAGCGCCGATCAGCAGCGCGGCGAGGAATGCAGTTAATTTTTTGTATTTCAACATAGGAATATCCCTCTCAAATAAGATTCAAACACGAATATTATAGCACAATAATCGGCTGTTTGCAACGGGTTTCACATATTTTTCAGGAAAAACACATTTTCTGTCCCTGCAGAGCTTGCATAATTCCCTTTGCCGTGTTAAAATAGTTGGAGCGGAGGTAGAAAAAATGAAGGATGATCTGATATTCAGTCTCAACGCGACGCTGCCGATATTTATAATAATGATATTCGGCTGGGCGGTGAGGCGCATCGGGCTGCTCGACGATCACTCGACGGCGCAGATAAACAAATTCGTATTCCGGACGCTGCTGCCGGCGCTGTTGTTCATGGATCTTTCGACGGCGGATTTCCGGGCTGTATGGGACGGAGGGTATGTGCTGTTCTGCATGACGGCGACGGTTCTGAGCGTAGGAATAGCTGTGCTGTTCTCGCTGCTGCACAGGGACAGGTGTGAGCGCGGCGAGGTGATACAGGCGTGTTACAGGAGCAGTGCGGCGGTGCTGGGGATAGCATTTGTCAA
>CAMOXW010000027.1 GCA_946629405.1 uncultured Ruminococcus sp. | reverse complement strand
TGCCCACACCGAGCATCTGGAGGAAGGTTATCATCTTCGGGAGCTTTGTGGACTGGTCGCTGTCGTCGAGCTGGATATTCGCGAGCTGTCTGCTCAGCTCGAGGGCAGGTGTGCGGAGCTGTATATCGGGGCGGAAGGGCGTTACCTTTCCGGAGGTGTCGTTCTTGTCGTAGAGCCTTCCGCTGAATTCGTCGAGCTCGATGACCATGGAACATTCCTTCGGGAGCATCCTGAGCTCGGGGAATACGGAGAGTATGCTGATATGTACCTTTTTCTTCGAGGCGAGGATATTTTTCAGCACCTCAGTGCGGTTGAACTGCTTTTTACTGAGTGCGAAGACGATATAGTAGGGCTGTTCGTCCTCGAGGTCGGAGTCATTGAGCTCCTCGCGGTAGCTGAAAACTCTTTCGAGGCAGGCTGATACGGACTTTGCTTCCTCGGCGTTTGAGGCGACGAAGCGGAAGCTCTTTTCCCTGTTCCAGACGTGGGGCAGCCATTTTGTGAAGCCGAATTCGCTCTCATCTTCCTTGTCATAGAGGACAACGAGCTTCACCTCATCGTAGCTGTAAAGGGCGGCGAGCTGCATGATAATGCCTTTGACGAAGGGGATGAGGTCGCTGCGGCTGCCGGTCACGCCGATCGGTTCGTCGAGCAGAGATACGGATATCGGGACATCACGGAGGATCTTAGGCTCCTCACAGAGTTCGAGCATCCTGTCCTCGAGGACGTCGTCGTAGAGGGAGAAGCGGCGGCTGTTGTACTGCAATTTTCCGAACATAGGGAGGTCGCCCATTCCTATGCGGAAGGTGAGGAAGTCATCCTGACCTATGCTGCGTTCCCAGAGGTTGCGCTGTATCTGCATGATACGGCGCTCGCAGTCCTCGACGGTGATGATATTCTCGCGGAGGATCTGGGACTGCTCCTCACAGGCGGCTTTGATATCGAGCCGTTTCATTTCGAGGTATTCGTTGTATTTTGCACGGCGGAGCTGTTCCTTTGCCTCGCGCTGTTTGCGGGAATATCTTCTTGTGAGGGTGGGCCACAGCAGGGTGCCGAGGCACATACTTCCTGACATAACAACGGTCGGGATAGCACTTTTCATGTTGCCGGTAGCCATAGCGTTGGTGACAGCGAACGCGCCGGTGGTCATTGAAGCCATAGCCATAGTCATTGCGGGGCCGACCGTGAGGATAATGGGGAGCTCGTCCTGATTGTTCTCGTTAGGCGGCGGATCTATGGGCATTTCGAGCGGAGAGATATCACGCTTGAAGCGCGGGGAGCGGTCGAAGAAGGTCTCCTCGCGGCTGTCGTCGAGTTCCTCCGGGGAGAGGTCGGGGAGTGCGAGCGGTCTGAATATGCCGGAGTTGAGCTTAACGTGGTTATCGGGGTTGTTTATCGAGATACAGCCTCTGCCGAGGATCAGCTTCATACCCATGATGAAGATGATGTCGCCGTAGCTCAGATCAGCCTCAGTGATGCGTCTGCCATTGACGAAGGTGCCGTTCTTGCTGAGAGAATCGCGGATGGCCCACTTTCCTGAGGAATACTGGAGAGTTGCGTGTTCTGAGGAGACATAGTCATTTTCATAGACTATGGCACGGGGGGATCTTCCGTTGCCTATAGTAATAGTGCAGTTTTCGTTTATGCGGAATATGGAATATTCTATGCGGTCGTCGGTATATTCCTCGGTAAAAATAAAAATCCTGTCGGAGGGATCAGCCGAATTTTTCATCTGAAAGAGGCGGCGCGGAGCTACCTCGTCCTGACCGAGCGGTTCACCTGTCGGGGAGACAGCATCGCGGACGCGGATAGAATACTGAGCGGAGGCTCTGATACGCCATTTGTTCTCTATACCCTCGATCATCACGACATTCTGACCTGCGGGGTCTGAAAAACTGAACTGACCTGATACCTTAGGCGGCAGGATAATAGAGCTAAGATTATCGTTATAAATAAAATTTACGATCAACGCTCCCACTCCGTTCGTTTGTTATGATACATTATCATAGTAAATTATATCACTAACTCATCACTTTGTCAAGTATAATTGAACAAAAAACCATTCTGTGTTTATTGTGATTTGTGATATTTTTTCAAAATTGTACAGTGCGGATAATATTAGTGTACAAAAAAGGACGGATAACATCCGTCCTCAGGAATGACAAAACTCGGATAATCAGGCAGTGCTGTCAGTTATCCTCATCGTTCTCTTCTTTCATCTGCCTGTCGTAATCGTCAAAGCTGCGCGGCGGCAGAAACTTTGCAGGTTCGGCATCATCTTTGCTTCTCAACGAAATTATCAGCACAATTATAGAAATAACTACTGCTGCGCCCATGATCACTGCGATCAGCCAGATCAGATTAAACTTGATTATCAACGCAAAAATGCAAAGCGAGATTATTAACCACGGCAGCGGGAACTGCCCGCGGTGCATTGTGTATTCAACGTCTTCGTCAAAGCTCGACTTATTATTATTATCCATAGCGGTCTCACCTTATATCATTTCTGCAAGGTCGGGGAATATCCCGAGGCTTCGCTTTAATATTCCGTTCATCATTGCAAGGGCGATTCCGTAATTGGTGAAGGGTACGCCCTGATCCTCGGCACATCTTCTTCTGTAGACTACCTCACGCTCACTGAGCATACAGCCTCCGCAGTGTATGACGAGGCTTATCCCGGCGAGGTCGTCGGGGAATTCCCTTCCGGAGCTGAGGCGGATATTCAGCTCTTTGCCGGTAGTTTTTTTAAGCAGTGCGGGGAGCTTTACGCTGCCGATATCACCGCACTGGCGGTGGTGAGTGCAGCCCTCTGAGATGAGCACGGTATCGCCGTCCCTGAGGCGCGGGATAGCGGCTGCTCCCTTTGCGGCAGTTTCGAGGAATCCCTTATAGCGCGCCATAAGTATCGAGAACGAGGAGAGCGGGATATCCTCCGGGACTATCCTGCTGACCATTGCGAATGCCTGACTGTCAGTAACGACCATTTTCGGCTTTGCAGCGAGCTTTTTCAGCGTTGTTTCAAGCTGGTGCTCCTTAGTGAACACAGCTATAGCGTCAGCATCGAGGACGTCGCGGAGGGTCTGCACCTGCGGGAGTATCATTCGTCCTTTAGGCGCGGAGGCGTCGATAGGTGTGACGAGGACGACGATATCCTCCGGTGAAAGCAGGTCGGCGATGATGTGTTTAGGCTCGGTGCCGGTCTTTGCGAGGGCAGCTATCTTTTCCTTCAGCTCCCATATATTCTCGCCGGTGAGAGCGCAGACAGCTGTCTCGTTTTCGCTCAGACCGCTCATCTGTGCGAGGTCGGACTTGTTGTAGGCTATGACATAGGGGATAGCTCTTTCGCGGAATATCTCAATGAGCTGGTGGTCGGTATCTGTCATTCCGGCAGAACTGTCAACTATGAGGACGGCGATATCTGTGCGGTTGAGTATTTGTTTGGTTTTGCGGACTCGGAGCTCGCCGAGCCTGCCCTCGTCGTCGAACCCGGGAGTGTCGATGATGACGACCGGACCGAGCGGGAGCAGCTCCATAGCCTTTGTAACAGGGTCGGTAGTGGTACCCTTCACGTCGGAGACAACGGACAGTTCCTGACCTGTAACGGCGTTGACGACGCTTGATTTACCGGCGTTTCTTCGTCCGAAGAAGCCGATGTGTATTCTTTCGCCTGAGGGTGTGTCGTTAAGGCTCATAAAAGCCCTCCTTTAAAATAAGCGGAGAGAAAATTCCCTCCGCTTGATAAATATTCAGCTGGGATCAGAATTCTATCTGATCTATTACTGCTCTGAGAGCCTTTGCGCTTTCGCGGAGCTTTTCCTCCTCAGCCTCAGTCAGCTTCGGGAATACCTCTCTGCCGATGCCGTTGCTTCCGATGACACACGGGAGGCTGAGGCACACGTCGCTGATGCCGTATTTGTCGGTAACAAGCGAAGAAACGGTCATGATATTGTTTGCATCACGGAGAATGGAGTCACATATCTTGTTGACAGTCATCGCGATAGCGTAGAAGGTAGCGCCCTTTCTCTTTATGACCTCGCCGCCGGCTTTTCTGACCTCGTCGATGATCTCATCCTCGTCGATATTTGCGTGATTCTGGTCAGCGCAGTATTCCTCCATAGGGATACCGGCGATATTTGTGAGTGACCACGGGATGAACGAGGAATCGCCGTGCTCGCCGAATACATAGGCGTGAACGCTGTTCGGACTTATATCAAGATGGTCAGCGATGCTCGAACGCAGTCTTGAGGTATCGAGAGCCGTACCTGAGCCTATGACCTGATAGGGCGTAAGATCGGTACATTGAAGGATAGTATAGGTGAGGATGTCCACCGGGTTGCTGACAACGACGTAGATAGCGTCGGGAGCATAGCGGGCGATCTGGGGCATGACTTCCTTGATTATGTTGACATTTGCCTGTGCGAGGTCAAGGCGGGTCTGACCGGGCTTTCTTGCAAGTCCGAGGGTGACAACGACTATGTCTGAGCCGGTAGCGTCCTCATAGCTTCCGTCGAAGACCTCAACATTCTGACCGAAGGAAACGCCCTGACGGATATCCATAGCTTCGCCCTTGGCCTTGGCTTTATTTATATCTACCAGCACAATGTCGGAGCAGGTGCCGGCTACTGCGAAGGTGTAGGCAACTGTCGCGCCGACATTTCCTGCACCGAGGATAGTGATCTTTGTTCCTTTTTTATCTGCCATTATGATAGCCTCCATAAAATATAGGTTCAACTTTATTAATGTCTGCTCAACAACTAAAAATTGGCTTTATACAGCTTTTAAAAGCCAATTTTTAGTTGTCAAAGTGCAAGAAAAAATAAATTTTCCGATATTTTTTCTTGCACTTTG
>CAMOXW010000026.1 GCA_946629405.1 uncultured Ruminococcus sp. | reverse complement strand
CTATGGTGCGAGTAATGGGACTTGAACCCATACGTCTCTCGACACACGCCCCTCAAACGTACCTGTCTTCCTATTCCAGCACACTCGCAAATTACTTTAATATTATACACCTAAAAAAATGGAAAGTCAAGATGTTGCGAAATATTTTTTTATTTTATCTTAATATGAGCAAATTATTACTTTGATTTTGTCGAAATATGTCGATATAATCGGACTATTTGTGTAAAATCGCTAATTCATAAAAAATTGGTTTTTTACATTGTTTTGCATAAATACAAGCTAAAACTTTTTCTGTGGAATATGGACTATTATGCTGAAATTACGGTATATATGGAAATTTACGAGCATTTATGAGCTTTGAAAAGTAATGGTAATATCACAATAAACGGTCAGCAAAAACTAAAACAAAAATTTGGAATTTGTTTAATATAACGTTTTATCGCTTTTTTTCAATTTTTTTGTTGACAAATCCGCGGCTGTGTGGTAAACTATTTATCAGCAGCAGGAAAAACGAATGATCAACATTCAATTTGCTTTATTCATGCTGTAATATTATTAGTGAAATTATCACTTGCACAAAAATAGCATAGGATAAAGCTTGACTATAAGCTGAATTTGTCTGATTAATCAATATATTAGCACAATATTTTATACACGTTCAGCTAACTAACAGTTGTCAAGCAGAGACCGCAGCCAATCGCAAAAATCTAAAAAAAGGAGTGATATTCCGGGAGTAGGGGGAAACTTTTTACAGGATCGATATGTTGATTTTGAAACCATCAGCATAAGACCTGAAGCAGCACTTATTATTTGGAATCGAAAAATCGCTATTTACAGCAGCTAAGCCTTCATTTTGTGTTTGCAATGTTATATTGTGAAGTGATAATTGCAGCAAAAAAGGAGACTAAATAATGAACACATATAGTACAAAAGCTCTAATCGCCGATACCACCTGTGAATTCGGAACAAAAATTGCAGACTGCCTTAGCAGCAACGGAATTTATGCTTATACAAGGAAAAAGGATATTAACATAATTATCGACTCTGTACTGCGGGATAAGCCCGATGTTCTCATTACTGACCTTGAATATCCGCAGGGCGATGCGCTTGCAGTTATCAGCAGAGTCAGGGAGCTTGGCGCAAAGGTACCGAAAACTGTCATCGTTTCGCCGATCACAAGCAGCTTTGTCAGACGCTGGGCTATTGAACACGGCGCTTCATGTTTTATTCAGATGCCTTGCGAGCCTGATGAGATCCTTGAAAACGTCAACCTGTGCTTAGAATCAAATAACATTCCGGAGGACGATGCTCTTGAGATTCTTACGACGGAGGCTATCAGAAAGCTTGGAGTTCCGGCTCATATCAAGGGATACAGCTATCTCAGGACTGCGGTTATGGATTCTGTACGCGATTTCAGGCTCATGGACAGCGTTACTAAGCAGCTTTACCCATCGGTTGCCGCTGCTCATCATACCACTCCTTCAAGAGTAGAAAGAGCAATAAGGCACGCGATTGATTCTGCTTGGGTACGCGGAGGAGAAAACGCCTTCAGCGCGTTTTTCGGATATTCTGATAACAATGCCCGCATAAAGCCAACAAATTCAGAGCTGATTGCCATGACAGCTGATAAGCTGAGGCTCGAACTCAAAAATCAGATATGACATTTCCCCTGACGGGGCTTTTTTTAGGTCATATCGGAATCGTTTATTCGACATATTCGACTGATCCCTCGATCGGTCTTGATCATATATAGCATTTTTATTGCTCCACCTGCTAAATATTGCCAGATATAAGGCAGTCTTTATTCGGCGGAGCAATTTTATTTTTGCATCAGAACTGAGTCTTTTATTCTGCAATTATCCTGATATTTCCGGAGGACGTTTCTATGGACAGTCTGGCTGAGCCGCTGCCGCTTATATATTTTCCGCCTTCTTTGCTGAGTGCGATACCGCTGTCGAAATCGCCGGAGGATGTGTCTATATCTGCGGTAAATCCTGCGCCTTCCGGTACATATACCTTAACGCTTCCGGACGAGGTGTCAATATTCGCAGCTTCGGGCATTTCTGCGAGATGCAGCGCTATACTTCCGCTGGAAGCCTCTGCATCGACTGTTCTTGCACCTTTTACGCTGATACCG
Source organism: uncultured Ruminococcus sp. (assembly GCA_946629405.1). Next base: position 8,782 of record CAMOXW010000026.1, on the reverse strand, counting down.
ATGTCTCCGGATGAGGTCTCAGCCTCAAGCTCTCCGACCTTTTCTGCGGATATCTCAATGTCGCCGGAGGAAGCCTCCGCGCTGAGCAAAGCTGCTTCGCCTGCCTGACCGACTGTGATATCCCCGGAGGATGACTCTATATCAAATTCATCAGCTGTGCAGGCAATGAGCTTCACATCGCCTGAGGAGCTGTCTGCCTTGAAGCTTTTGGCGGAAATCTCCTCAAATACGGCATCCCCGGATGAGCCGTCATAGCTGAGCGCAGTAAGCTCCATTTCTGCCGGGAGCTTTATTTCAAGCTCCTTTTCAATGTCTGTGAATCCGACAAAAGTCTCGCCTGATTTGCAGTATTGTATGCGGAGGATATCGCCGTCGAGCCATGTGTGGACTTTCTGGGAGTTTTTCAGGTCGGTCTTGCTGCTCTCAGTGACGGTGACGGTATCGGCGTCATGCCTTGAAACGATGACTTTTCCTGAGCTCCAGTTTATGTCGAGGGAGTGAACGCTCCCGCCTGAGAATTCAGCGTTTCCGGCTGAGTATTTATCTGAGTTTGCGTAGGAATCGCTCATTGACACACAGCCGGTAAAGCAGGCGGCAATAAGGACTGTGACTGCTGTCAATATAAGTGTAACTGTTCTTTTCATTGCTTTTTCTCCTTTGCTTTTTTCTTTACAGCCGAAACAGCTGCTCCTGTGAGTGCGAGGACTGCGGATAGTGCTGTCCCGGTGACAAGGACTGCCCAGCATAGTGTATCATTGGCTTTTTCAGGCGTGCTGAACGAGATGCCGGGGGAGGGGATATGCGTTGTTCCATTGTATACGAGAAGGACGAGCGCGTCGTTGAAGAAGAATATGAGCGCACCGGTAAGAATACAGGCTGCGGCTTTGAAGCAGCCGTTCCACTTTGTGAGGCTTATTATAATATACATGATCCAGAGGAACATCAGCGGCGGCAGTGAATATGCTGCTGCTGTACGGAAAAATCCCGATGAGCCGTGCTGTATCCCTATACATATCATCATGAGAATAAAGGTCAGCGTGTAGCCTGATACAAGAAGAAGCCCCCTGTGCCTGCCGATACGCTTCGATACCGGCTTTGATCTGAGGACGACAGGCAGGAAGGGTACTGTCAGTCCGAAAAGCACCGATGATCCTGCCGTGAAGAACCAGCTTCCGCCTGAGTAGATGCAGCATACTGCCAGAAGGAGCAGAATGCTGGCTGTGAACGAGAGTATTGTCCGCAGGAGCTTGTTTTCCGCGGATATCAGCGGTACTACTATCAGTGAGGTGGGTATGAACATTGCTGCAAGTACAATGAAGAACCATGTAAGCCCTGCGCCTGAGGCGAGATTCAAGATGAGGCATATAAGTATCGGGACAGAGAATACTGCGCCTATCATAGCCCCGGCGAGTGCGCTGCGCCGTTTGAAGAATTTTTTCTGCCCTTCAAGAACTTCGCTGCGTTCCTTAGCGATATCCCGGTCGATCGTCCTGTCACAGCTCCGCATATCCTCGCAGAGCTTCCGGCATGAAGCACATTCGCTCATATGCTCCTCAACAGCCTGTGCGCTTGACGGACTGCATACATCATCAATATACAGCGGGATAAGGTCCGCGATCATATCACAATTATATTTCATTATCATTCATCCTTTCCTTGAGCTTCAGTCGGGCGCGGTGATAGGTCACTCTTGCCCAGTTTTCGGTCTTGCTGAATATCCTGCCTATCTGGGCGAAGGAGAGCTCGCCGAACACTCTCAGTTCAAATACCTCTTTGTACGGTTCCTCCATATTGTGCAGGAGCATATGTATCCTGAACGAAGCATCTGAATCAGTCACGCTCTGCTCAATATCGGTATCGGTGTCTGCGAGTGTCTCGTCAGGCTCGTCCTGATATCGTGAGGACTTCCTTGTCGTATCTATGAAAAGATTCTTTGCGATCGCACATAGCCATGAATAACACTCTGATTCGCCGCGGAAGGATGAGCTCATCGCCTTGAAAAAGGTCTCCTGTGTTATTTCCTGAGCCTTGTGCTGATCCTTTGCCAGAGTCATCACATAGGAATAGACCTGCATATAAAAGGTATCATAAAGCTTTTCGGCAGTTTTTTTGTCCAATCATCGCACCTCCTTTCCGGGCTTCTGTATATTAGACGTGCGGGATACAGAAACGTTACAGGAAATTTCAGAAAATTTTCAAAAAATTATCGGTATTTGTATACAGACAATTATAGCACAATATCGGCAGTTCTACAATACCAATTGATACTAAAGGATGCTGCTGACCTGATTTCAGTTGATTGTCGGTAACAAAACGGTTAAATTTTCAGAAAAAACTTGACAATAATAATGTGATATAATGGATGCAAAAGCATTCATTATACCTTATTCAAATGCCCTTGCAGATACGCAAATCAAAAGATTTGCTCCCTGCAATCGGGCAATTATATCACATCGCTTCGCTTATGTGATATAATGGATGCAAAAGTTTTTGTGCTGCACTTTATACAAAATAAGATGTTCTGTTTTGTGCAAGTCAACAAAAATTACTTGATGCTGAAAATATTTACAAATAATTGTTTGATAGAGCCTTTTGTAATGCTATAATTAATGTGACCGCAATAAACACCGTCAGGAGGTTATTTCCCTGAACTTCGTTCGGAGAGAGAATTCTTTATGAAGCAGGGAATTTGCGCGTCACTTTTCTTTATGTCAGGCTCTTTTGCCCTATAGGGAAAAGCAGACAGTAATTATAATGTAAGACAAAATTTTAACTATGCAGGTGATAATATGAATGAGAATATGTCAGGTTGGCAGAATAACGGACAGCAGCAGGACCGCCGCATTGATCTTTCCAAAAGTACGGACAGCTTCCAGCCCCCTCCGGCGGCAGCCCCACCTATGGGAAACGCAGGTCTGCCGGGCTATGGCACAAATGAGCAGTTCGCGCCGCAGAACAGTCAGGCTCCCTCCCAGATGATACCGCCTCCACAGGAGTACCAGCAGCAATATCAGCAGTATCCATACCAGCAGAATCCATATCAGCAGCCTGCGAAGAAAAGCTCAAAGGGTATTGTCGGACTTATCATCGCTATCGTGATACTGATGATCGTGGTCGGTGTTCTGCTTGCAATGTTCCTGATGAAGAAGGACGGCAAGGACAGCAGCAGCGAGACCCTCCCGGCTTCTGCAACGTTCAGCTCCGCCGAGAATCCCGAGGATGCCACGGATAAGTCCTCGCCGAGGACAACAACTGTTCCACAGAATGCAAAGACCACAACTGCGACAGTCACGACGGAGAGCGCTGTCCTCAGCGTAAGCATCTCGGACAGCAAATTCAGTGAGACCTACTACAACGGCGATATCTTCTATACCTACAATAGCACAGTCCCGCAGTTTGAGTATAATATTTCGTCCTATTCAAAGGTCCAGGATAAGCTGAACAAGTTCTTCACCGACCTCCAGAACGAAAGCAACTGGACTAAAACTGATGGATTCTATTCGGAATGCACTCCGGTCGATCCGGACGTGAAGGATAAATACGAACGAGAGAGCACTGACCAGAACAAGTACTCGAAGATACATTATTCGTCAATGGACTACAGTATCCGGCACATTGACGAAAAAATGTGCTCCGTTGAGATAGCAAATGACGGCTATGCGGGCGGAGCACACGGATTTGCAGGCAGCAACTTCTACTGCATCGACCTTAAAACAGGCGATATACTGAAGCTTTCCGACCTGTTCAAGGATACGGACGAGTTCAGGGAATACGCTGCAAATTATTTCTATAATGAATTCAGATCCGAATATTCAGGGCTTTCAGGCTGGAAGACTGCTTCGCTTGCAGATGCGTTCTCGGTTGATCCCGGATCGAACTGGTATATCAGGGACGATCAGCTTTTCGTTTTCTATGGACAGTATGTCCTCGGCTCATATGCCGACGGCATCCAGATCGTGAGCATCCCGCTCGATATCTGCAGCTACTACTGGACTGACAGAGCCGCTGATTATTTCAGCAGCATCACCCCTAAGGAAAGAGTAAAGTTCGAGAGCAGCTCCGAAGCAGGGGACGATAATGTTGCAGTCGGCATCGTCGTTACACAGAGCACCTCTCTCAACCTCAGAAAAAGCCCTTCGACCTCCGCGGATGTAGTCACCCAGATACCAAAGCTCAGCTCAGTAGGGATAATCTCCTCCTCCGGCGACTGGTACTATGTAAGCTACTCAAAGGACGGCAGCAGCGAGCCGCTGTATGGCTACGTCAGCAAGGAATACGTTGCGATCCGTGAGATGCTTAACGGCGGTACCTTAGAGAGCAAAAACTGCACTGTCAACGGTATTACTCTTTTCAACTGCTATAACGATTACGGTGAGATCAATACCCACGGCGGCGACCTCCCGAGCATAACCCTCGATTATATTACCGGCGGTTCGATAGTCTATGTGCGTCAGAGACTAAGCGACGGACTCAAGGTACAGGCTCTGAGGTACTGCTCCTCAAAGGGCGTTACATGGGTCGAGATCATTGAATCGGAGACCAATGAATACATAGGCTGGATAGACTCAGAATACGTTGATTTTTATTGATGGATAGTGATAAAATATGAAAAGGATTATTGCGGCAATTTTTGCAATGCTCGCATCTATCGCTTCGTGCGAAAAGGTTGCCGACAGCGGGAGCGACGTTCCTCCCACAGAGCCGACAGCTTACAGTGAGGCTTCTGATGTATCGGACGTGACCTCAGATGAGACAGAAACGACCGGCATCGTCACCTCGGAAGCTGAGACTTCGACCTCTGCTACTTCTTCAACCACAGTCACTTCCGTTCAGACCACAGAACAGACAGCCACTGAGCCTCCCGCAATCCCCGCGGAGTTCAGTTTGTTTTCGGACTATACCGCATGGGCTTCAAATACCGGCTATCCCGGCGGGATGCTCACAGCCGACGGCATGAGCGGTATCAACGGGGATTACTTCCACACCCTTCCCGGCACCGCAGGCTATAGCTCAGGGCGTATCGTTATCGGTGACAGCCGGTGCTGCCAGCTCGGTATTTACCAGTACAGGAGCGGAAGGAGCGACTTTGCGACCTTCGCAGTATGGGGAGGACATTACATTTCAGGCAGCGGTGGGATAATGACCGAGGCTCATTTCGCAGACGTTCAGGCTTGCTTCGAGGAGCAGGTGCAGAACACAGGAAAATGCGATATCTACCTGTTCGCTACAGTCAACGATTTCGACTTCCTGAACAATGCTAATTCTGGATATATCAGCGCAGCTGTCAATACGGCCCGTAGGCTCGCCGGGATGACGTGTGAAAGCAACGGAAATTCTGTTCAGCCTCAGGTATATGTTATAGGCTTCGACGGCTGCTGGACAACCAGCGACCTTTACGGCACCCCGCAGGAAACATTCAACAGGTACGTTCCCGACTATAACAGCAGCCTTAATGCAGCGGTCGCTGCGGACAGCATCCTCAGCGGAAATGCTGCGGCGTTCACGACTGTACCGGAGATAGCCGGAGGCAAGGCGGAATTCATCGACGACGGTCTTCATTACGCGGACAGTACCCTCGCAGCTATATGCTCACACATAATAAAAAGCTGATACAAAGCCCCGCAGTCTGAACTGCGGGGCTGTTTTCATTTTTCAAGGCGTTCGATGCCGCCGGGTCAAGACCTGTGGTAGCCTTATCCATGATGAGAAGCTTTGCTCCGTGGGAAAGCGCGGCGTCGTTCTGCCCGATAAAGCCCATAATGCTGCCCTTAGTGACCCTGAAGCTCACGCTTCAGCTGATACATATAACTATAACCCGCTTCTGCTATGTTAAGAGCGAATCGCAAAGAGCAGGGACAATTGTTCATTCAGTATTATTATGAAAACTTGCTGTAAAATCAGCAGAAAAGTATCACTTCTGTGCTCGCTGCAGCGCAAATGCCGTATAACAGCACTCCGTGAGCGCTGATCTTCATCGGAACAGCCTGTATACATTTGATATATGCAGCTGTAAATTATACAAATTGTAATAAAAGCAGCGCTATTTTGACAGTTTTCTACCCTGATTTTTTGTGAAAAGTGACAAAATTGTTACAGAGATAAAAATATCCCGAATTTTCCACTTGCATTTTTCTGAGAGTGAATGTATAATTAAATTGTAGCAATATATTTGCATAACTAAAAATAAGTAATTATTTATAACAAAGCAGCATATCCTCGCCGCTTATAAAAGTGCGGCTGTATTATTAAAAATCCATGTGAGTATCGGAGGGTGGACGATGCAAGCAACTGATCTTAATGCCAAGAAGGATATTTTGTCTGACAAGGAAGTGGTGATCCAGATGTTTGAACTGCGAAGGGCAAACGAGATTCTTTTGTCTGAAAATGACGTAACGCAGGACGTTCTTGAGCAAATCCAGAAGGGCAAGGAGCCCAAGCCTACACTTCCCGGTAAATCTGGAGTTACTGAGTATCCTATACTCAAATTCGACGACAGAGCGCTCAGACTGCTCCATGAGGGCGTTTCAAATACCCTCAGGTACAGCAAGACCAAGCCCGCGGGCGGTAAGTTCTACCGTGCCTGTAAGAGAGCGTTCGATATCGTGGCTTCTGCCTGTGCTCTGACAGTGCTCGCCGTTCCGATCGGTGTGGTGGCGCTGGCAATATACATAGATGATAAGGGAAATCCGTTCTTCTCGCAGGTCCGCCTGACTAAGGATGGCAAGCCCTTCAAGATGTACAAGCTCCGCTCGATGTGTATCGACGCAGAGGCAAGATTCGCTGAGGTGCAGAAGGAAAATCAGTCCGATGGACTTGCCTTCAAGAGCGATGATGACCCGCGTGTCACGAGGATCGGAAAGTTTATTCGCAAGACTTCGATAGATGAGCTCCCGCAGTTCTGGAACGTGCTGAAGGGCGATATGTCGTTCATTGGCCCGAGACCGCCTCTCCCGCGTGAGGTAGTGCTCTATACCCCTGACCAGATGGACAGACTCCTCGTTAAGGGCGGTCTTTCGTGCATCTGCCAGACCGAGGGCAGGAGCGATATGGAATTTGACAAGTGGGTCGAGGGCGATGTGCGCTATATCAAAAACCGCAGCGCAAGCCTCGATATCAAGCTTATGTTCAAGACGGTAGGCGCTGTGCTTATGGGTAAGGGCGCAAAGTAAGGATGATCTCAGTCACAGTTTTTGCTGTGACTGTTTTATTTTTTTGAAAAACTGTGAAAAAGGCTTTACAAAACGGTTAAAATATGGTATAATCAATGAATGTGGTGTAGCTTTACTGCACTTCACATATTAATAAGAATTCATGCTCCGCTGTTAAAGGCGGCTGATATAGATCAAGGAGAGTTCCATTTTTATGAGTAACGGAAACCAGCGCGGTATGAAAAACCGCAGACCCGGAAGAAAATTAAAGCTCAGATACGACAGAGTTGTTGCAGTTCTGCTCGTTCTGATCGTGTTGATCGTGATACTTACTTCATGCATGAAAAGCTGCTCCAAGAGCGGCAAGGACTCCGACAGCAAGGAGGAGACGACCTCCGCTGCTGATACAACGGGACAGTCCTCGATCGTTGACAACCTCGATACAAGCAGGCAAAGCGACAGCCTTATCACCTCACAGCAGCTTGATACCCTCAGACCAGATGCTTCTCAGTTCGTCAATGAGGCTCATGCAAAGTCAGACGTCTACAGAGGCAACCTTATCCTCGTGAATTCGGCTCATGAGTATACCTTCCCCGACGATGACACCGAGAACGTCACGGTCTGGAACAGCAGAACAAATGAGTTCTACAACGTCAGCGACTATGTCATAAAGCTCGACAAGGAGACCCTTTCAAGTCTTGACGCATGGATGGCTGCGTTCTATAACGAAAAAAAGAGCACCGAGATAACTATAATCGGCGGCTACCGTACCCTCGAGGAACAGAACGACAAGTACAACGGAGGCTATTCCGGCTTCAAGGGAGGCTGCTCGGACTATCATACCGCAAGGACCTTCGATATGGGTATTTTCCCCAAGGACGGCTCAAGCTCCGGCTATTATTCACCTACGGGCATATACTCCTGGCTCGACGAGAACGCTGCTGAGTACGGCTTCATCCTCAGGTTCCCCGACGGAAAAGAGAGCTATACAGGCGAAAAGGCAAGGACCCATACCTACCGCTATGTCGGTAAGCCGCACGCTACATATATGAAGCAGAACGATCTCTGCCTTGAAGAGTATATCGAGAAGCTCAAGGCATATAATAGTACCGCTCCGCTTGAAATTACGGTTGGACAGACCCTGTATCAGGTATATTATGTTGCAGCAGCGGAAGGAAATACCGACGTCCCTGTTCCTCGGGACAAGGTCTACAACGTTTCGGGCAATAACTGCGACGGTTTTATTGTGACTGTTGCTCTCAACTAAGAAATAAGAAAAAGAGCGCTGGATGTTTCCGGCGCTTTTAATACTAATTTCTGACCGGCCGGTCCGGTCGGAGATCAGTATAAAGTTAGGAGAATAATGTGAACAAGAAAGCTCTGACCGCGTGTGCGGCGGCGTTAGCCCTGACGGCGGTATCCTGCGGAAATAACGACAGGGGCGACGGTTACGGCCATATGTATGAGGCTGCTCTCAGCGGGAATCCCGCCAGCCTTGACCCGCAGTACGCGAATGACCCTGCTTCAAATACTGTTATCAAAAATATGTACAGCGGCCTCATGTCTGCGGACGAAAGCGGAAAGCTTACCTGCCGCAATGCCCTCAGCTACGACGTTTCGGAGGACGGCAGGGT
>CAMOXW010000025.1 GCA_946629405.1 uncultured Ruminococcus sp. | reverse complement strand
TCTCACGGCTAAACTTTTCGGCGACAATACCGCCGAAAACCAGGGCAGGATATCCCTCAGTCCCTTCGTCCACCTCGACCCGATCGGCTCGATGCTGATGTTACTGACAGGCTTCGGCTGGGCCAAGCCCGTCAGCGTTGAACCAAGAAATATGAAGAACCCACGTGCAGGTCTCGCTGTGACTGCCCTCGCAGGTCCTCTCTCCAACCTCATAGCTGCATTCGCTGCCGGTCTTATAAATGCCTGCATAAAATGCACTGCAAGCGGCAGGGACGCTCTTTACAATTACGTCGTCTATGACAAGATCTCGACGACCTACTGCGTTCTCCTGCTCACGGAGTTCCTCATGCTGGTCAACATCGGCCTTGCGATCTTCAACCTCATTCCTATCCCGCCGCTTGACGGATTCAATGTGATGCGCTTCTTCACAGGTCCAAAGGTTGACCGCTGGTTCTACCAGCATTACCAGCAGATACAGATGGGCTTCCTCATCTTCCTTCTCGTGCTCAACTTCGACCTCATCCCCGATAAGTACAACCCCCTGCTTGCTGCACAGAACGCTGTCTTTGACTGGATGTGGGATCTCCTGATGAAGATACCTGAGAAGAAGTGGGGCTATTGATGAACAACTGCACCGGAGTTTAGCAACATGGACTTTCTATACAAGCTTCTGAGGCTCTCCCTCACCCTCCTGAGCAGAGGTCTTATGCTCACCGTACTCATGCCCGCAGTATGCTGCGTAAAGGCGTGGACCGCCGATAAGCTCGGCGACAGCACTGCCCGGCGCGATGGCAGGCTATCTATGGACTTCCGCAGACATACCGATCTCTACGGCATCATCGCAATGCTCGTCTTCGGCTTCGGCTGGAGCCGGGAGATGAACCTCGACGTTGCTCACCTTAAAAATATGAAGCGTGATATCACGCTGATCTCCCTTGCCGCACCGGTAACGTACTTCATGCTGTACGTCCTGCTGCATAATTCAGCCGCGCTCATCTTCGGCATCTCGGAGTCGTCCTACATCCTCGCGTGCCTCTATGTTATACTCAGAAAGGCTGGAACGTCCTGCCTTTACTTCGGGATAATCGCGCTCCTGCCGATACCGCCGCTCGACGGCTTCCACATATTCTATCAGTTTTCCTGGGCAAGATTCCGCCGCTGGTACTTCGCAAGATACCAGAAGATAAACTACTGGTCAAGCTATATCCTCCTCGGCATCTTCATGCTCGACAGCATCACGGACGGCGAATTCTCCCTCCTGAGACTGCTCGCCGACTTCTGGAGGCTCGGGCTCGACAAACTGATATTCTTCTCGGTGGACTTCACAAGGATCCCCTCAGGAATATTGAAAAGGATATTCGACTTCTATTGGTTATAGTTAAATATGGAAAGTATTTCATTCAAGCTTGAAGTGTTCGAGGGACCTCTCGACCTGCTGCTGAGCCTTATTTCCAAGCATAAGCTCAACATCTGCGATATCGAGATATCCAAGCTCCTTGAACAGTACCTATTATATATGGATCAGGCGCGTGAGCAGGACCTTGAGCTCGCAGGTGAATTCCTCGAAATGGCTGCAAGGCTCATTTATATCAAGACCGCTTCGCTCCTTCCTCAGCCTGAGGAGGCTGAACAGCTCAAAAAAGAGCTCGAGGGTGCCCTCATTGAGTATTCCCTCTGCAAGCTCGCCGCCGCTAAGCTGGCGGAGGTCTACTGCGGCGGGGATATCTTCGTCCGCAAACCTATGAAGATCAAGGCTGACGCGACCTACTCCCTCATCCACGAGCCGGAGCGCCTTGCGGCTGCATACAGCGTCATCTCGCTCAAAACTATTCGCAACGAGACCTCTAAGCTCAGGGTCGAAAGCAAGATAAACTCCGTCGTCAAGCGCAGGATTGTCTCTGTTATCTCAAAAGTAGTACACGTTCTCCGTGAACTGTATTCGACCGGTGAGGTGCGTATGGACAAGCTTTACGACGGCGTTACCGACCGCTCGGCAAGAGTGGCGACCTTCCTCGCAGTCCTTGAACTTACAAAATCAGGACGCATTACCATCAGCGAGGACAATATGATGATATTCTTCAAGGGCAGAAAGAATGGGGTGAAAAGATCTTGGAGATCAAAGAAAAGCTCGGTGCAATAGAGGCTATCCTCTTTGCAAGCGGCGAGCCTATCGAGATATATCGCCTTTCCGAGGCGAGCGGCGTCGATATCGGCACCCTCCCCTCTATGGTCAGGCTCCTCAATGACCGATATGACGACTGCGGAAGCGGCATCACTATCAAAAAGCTCGACAGCTCTTATCAGATGTGTACCCGCACCGAATTTGCCGCGCAGGTAAGGCTTGCCCTCGAAACAAAGCGTAATACCCCTCTCTCGCCTGCCGCTATGGAGGCACTAACGATAATCGCCTATAATCAGCCCGTTTCAAAGGGCTTTGTAGAAAACGTGAGAGGCATCGACAGCTCGTCTGTCATTAATAACCTCGTGGAAAAGGGCCTCGTCGAGGAGGCCGGAAGGCTCGACGTCCCCGGTAAACCTATTGTGTACCGCACTACTGCGGTGTTCCTGAGAAGCTTCGGTCTGAGCTCTATCGCCGAGCTGCCCCCTCTGCCGGACAAGCAGCTCACCCTCGATGATACGCTTGAAGCTGACGATAATAATGAATAACGAAAGGAGCGGCAGGATTTGATCGTACTGAAAATACTTTTGTGGATATTCCTTGTGATACTCGGGCTTATCGTGCTCGTCTGCGCGGTACCTGCCGACGTCGATTTCAGCTTCGTTGACGGCAAGCTGAAATATAAGATCAAGCTGTGGTTCTTCAACCTGATGGATTCCTCCCATAACGGCTTCATCGACAGACGCAAAAAGAAAAAGTCCCAAAAGCACAAAAAAAAGAAAGAACAGGACGATGTCCCTGATATTCCCGACGATATCAGCGATGACAGCATCGCGGATATTCCTGTCAATGAGCTGACGGAGGATGCCCCCGATGCCCCTATTACTGAGGAAAATCCCTCCGCGGATGCTCCCGCGGACAAGCCCGCAGACAGCGGAAAGAAGAAAAAGGATAAGAAGAAAGACAAGAAAAAGAAAGAGGAGGAGGTCGTCTTCGACGAGGACGGCGAGGCGCCTGAGGAGAAAAAACAAGGCAAGTCCCTCAGCGATAAGCTCGAACTCATCGGCGGAATATGGCTCGCTGCCAAGAATCCCGTTCACATGATCTTCAAGGGCTTCAAGTTCCGCAATTTCTACATCGACTTCATCATCGCCGACGAGGACGCTTACAAATGCGCCCTGAAATACGGCAGATACAGCACTCTTATCTACAACGGTCTCGCTCAGATGAGCAGATTGTTCACGCTGAGATTCAGAACTGTCGATATACAGCCCGGCTTCGGTCTTGACAAGGGGCGCTGGGATACGTCATTCAGCGTGAGCTTCCGCCTCGGTACAGTGGTCATAGCAGGACTATGGTTCCTGATGACATATATATTCAGGGTATTCATCCCCGGAAAATTCAGAAAAAGAAAAGCTAAAAAGGCTGCCGCAGCGCAGAAATAATACAAAGTGAGGTAAATTCTATGAGTATGAACAACACACCCGTTAGTGAGCTTTTAGGCATCTCAATGGGAAAAATAAAGGAAATGGCTGATGTCAACGCTATCATCGGTCAGCCCATCAAGCTCGAGGACGGAACTACTATCATCCCCGTTTCCAAGGTTTCCTACGGCTTCGCTTCCGGCGGCTCTGACCTTCCCTCGAAGTACGACAAAAACCTCTTCGGCGGCGGCGCTGGTGCGGGCGTTTCCATCAAGCCCGAGGGATTCCTCGTTATCTCCCCCGACGGCACGGCTAAAATGGTGCCTATGGAGGCTTCAAGCGATCCTATCAGCTCTGCTATTGAAAAGGTACCTATGGTCATCGACAAGGTACAGGGCTTCGTAAGCAAGAAGAAGAATAAGGACGAGGCTGCCGATTAATGGCATAATACCGCGTTTTTCCGCATATTCTGTTGTATAATTATGCTTCCGGAGGTGCGGTATGCGAAGAATCGTTTCATTCCTGACAGCGGCGGTGATGCTCATCGCTGCGTTCCCACAGCTCTCACTGAAGGGCAAATGTGAGGATATCCCCGAAATTTCAGCAAAGGCTGCTGTGCTCATCTCTGCCTCTACCGGCGAGATCATCTTTGAGAAAAACAGCAGCGAAAAACTCCCTATGGCAAGCACTACCAAGATAATGACAGTCCTCCTTTGCCTTGAAATGTGCGATCTCTATGAGGAATTCACCGTTGACAGCGAGGCTATCAGGGTAGAGGGCTCGTCAATGGGGCTGCGCGAGGGCGATACCGTTACTATGTACTCCCTGTGCTGCGGGATGCTCCTCCCCTCCGGCAACGATGCCGCTAATGCGGCCGCTGTGAGGATATCCGGAAGTCTCCCGGCTTTCGCGGAGCTTATGAACGAAAAGGCACGGAGCCTCGGGCTCTCGCATACCTTCTTCGTCACGCCGTCAGGACTTGAGGGCGAAGGACACGGATCCTCCGCCTATGATATGGCTCTGCTCGCAAGAGAAGCGCTGAAAAACGAGACCTTCCGCAGCATCTGTTCGCAGAACGCGATGAAGGTAAGCTTCGGCGCGCCTCCTTACGACAGATGGCTTAAAAATACCAATAAGCTCCTCGGGATGTATGAGGGCGTTTACGGCGTAAAAACGGGCTTTACCGATGAAGCCGGACGCTGCCTCGTTTCCGCTTGCGAACGTGACGGCGTTGACCTTATCTGTGTCACACTAAACGACCGCAATGACTGGAACGACCATATGTCGCTCTACGACTACGGATTCAGGATCGCAAGGTGCGAGAGCATCCCTCTCCCTGACAAGGCTGAGATACCTGTCGTCGGAGGAACCTCCGGGAGCTTGAAACTGAAATGCAGCACGGAAAGCTTTCCCCTGACTGTCGCAGGCAGGCTCCCGGAGCTTGGCTTCACCGTCATCTCCCCGCCATTCCTCTATGCACCGGTTATTTCCGGCGATGAGGCCGCTCAGCTGAGTATTACACTCGCCGGGCGTGAGATCGCAAGACTGCCTATGTACGCCGCGGAGGATATCCCCGCTGCCCTGCCTCGTGAAGGGAAAAAGAAAAACGGGGCTATACGCAAACTTTTCTCAAAACTCAGAAATTTACTGTTCTGAGAGAAATCGGAGTTATCGTGGAAAAAATAAGAATACAGAAAATGATAGCCGACAGCGGCTACTGCTCACGGCGAAAGGCCGAGGAGCTCATGCAGCAGGGCAGAGTAAAGCTCAACGGTCATCCCGTCAAGCCCGGCGACAAGTGCGGCTTCAAGGACCTCATAACCATCGACGGTGAACGCCTTGCACTGCCGCGCAGGAAGAATTTCGTCTACCTGATGCTCAACAAGCCGCGCGGATATGTCACAACAGTCTCAGACGAGCTCGACCGTAAATGCGTCATGGACCTCCTTGACGGCGTGGAGGAAAGAGTTTATCCCGTCGGAAGGCTCGACCGCAATTCGGAGGGGCTTCTGCTCTTCACAAATGACGGAGAATTCGCAAACAGCATCATGCACCCAAGCCGCCATATCACCAAGACCTACCGCGTTACCGTCCGCCCCGATATCAGCGACGATCAGCTCGTTGCACTGTCAGACGGCGTTGAGATCGACGGCAGAAAAACTCTCCCTGCTACCGTCGTAGTCAAGGAAAAGGAAGCCGGCAGAGTCGTCCTCCTTATCACTATTAAAGAAGGACGCAACCGCCAGATACGCAAAATGTGCGAGGCTGTCGGCCTTGAAGTCGCAAGGCTCCGCCGCATAAGCGTTGGTCCGATAAGGCTCGGTATGCTCAAGCCCGGCACATGGCGCGAGCTTACCGCTGAAGAACTGAGAGCTATAAGAAACGCTATCGGCAAGGAGAACTGATATGCTCGAAATACAGGAAAAACATGGCACCGAGGGCTATGAGCAGCTCGTCAGCACTCACCCGGACGTCGTTATGCTGCATATAACCGAGGCTCTCGATAAGGGCTCCCCTATCGGCTTCATAGCCTATTCATATGAGGGCGACAGAACTGTTGTCTATGACTACGACGACGGCGGCGACCTCATGCTATGCGACGGTCTCGTAAGATCAGTGCTGTTCAAAAGCTGCCTCAAGACTATCGGCAAGTGCGAGTTCGTCCTTCCATGTGAAAGCAAATATGACGCGCTCCGGAAACTGAGATTTCTCACCGGAAACAGTCACGTTGCCGAGAATATTGACCAGTTCATGAACGGCTGCGAAAGCTGTAAAAATAACAAGAATTAATTGGAAAGGAGCGATTTGAAATGCCGATCAAAATTTCATCCGAGCTTCCGGCATTCAAAACGCTTGGAGAAGAAAATATCTTCGTAATGGCTCAGGAAAGGGCGGAGCATCAGGATATCCGTCCGCTTAGGGTCGTGATCCTCAATATCATGCCCAAAAAAATAGAGACTGAATGTCAGCTGCTCAGACTGCTTAGCAATACCCCCTTGCAGGTCAATATCGAACTGCTGCAAATGGCTTCGCACACTTCACGCAATACCTCGAAGCATCACCTCGAAGCCTTCTACACCACATTCGACGAGATCAAGGACAAGCGCTACGACGGCATGATAATCACCGGTGCACCGGTCGAGCTGCTCGAATACGAACAGGTGGACTACTGGGACGAGATCACTAAGATCATGGAATGGTCAAAGACCCACGTTTTCTCAACGATATACATTTGCTGGGCGGCTCAGGCAGGGCTGTACTATCACTTCGGCGTGCCGAAATACCCGCTGCCGCAGAAGATGTTCGGCATATTCCCCCACAGGGCTGAAATAAGCAACTGCCAGCTCCTCAGGGGCTTCGACGATGTGTTCTATGTCCCGCATTCGCGTAACACCGAGGTCCGCCGCGAGGATATCGAGCGCATCCACCAGCTTGAAATACTCACCTCGTCCGATATCTCCGGCGTCCACATTGTCGCCAACAAAAACGGCAGACAGTATTTCATCACGGGTCACTCCGAATACGACCGCGAAACTATCGCCAATGAGTACCGCCGTGACCTCGACAAGGGCATAGACATCCAGATGCCATATAACTATTTCCCGGACGACGATCCGGACAAGGTCCCCCTCTTTTCGTGGCGAAGCACCGCGAACCTGCTCTTTACCAACTGGCTCAACTACTGCGTTTACCAAAAAACTCCCTATAATCTGGACGAGCTTGAGGTCAGGAACTGGAACTGGGAAACTACACTGTAAAGGAGGATTTTTATGGAAGGAATGGGAAGTCCTAAGGACATCATCATCATGGTGCTGCTCATCGCTGCGGTAATCGCTCTTACAGCCTTCATCGAGCATCTCCATATCGGCAAGCATTTTGACAACGCTAAAAACGGAGCGTCATCCAAGATACGCTCGGAGGAAAGATCCCTCGCCATGCAAAGCTTCATGATAGGCGCTATCGCCGTTGGTGCAGGTGTGCTGCTTTTAATGATACTGAAGCTGAGCGGAGTGCTCGACCATACGTTTTTCCCCTATGTCAAGATCTGAACGCTGAAATGAAAGGATAAATACTGTGGATAAGAATATTATTGACGAAACCTCGCAGGGCACGATCGATGAAACCGGAGGCGGAAACCAGCTCAAGCACTGCCCTCACTGCGGCAGCATGAAGCCCCTCACCGAAAGATATTGCCCTATGTGCGGCAGGGACCGCTCCGGTGCCTATGCCCCGTACCTCGCACACGCTGCGAGCGAGCTCGAAAAAATGAAGCCTCAAACTCTCTCCGATGAGCAGAAAGATAAGCGCCGTAAGATCAGCGGCAAAGCCTTTGCTATTGCTGCCCTCGCTCTCAGCCTGCTCAACCTCACAGCAGTAACTCTCCTTACACCGATAACACTCCCGCTCGTAATAATCTTCATCATCATTTCTGTGAAACGCGGCGGCGGTGCAAAGGGTATGGCAATAGCGGCTGCGATCATTTCTCTGCTCACCGCGATATTCTTCTCATTCGTCGTGTATATTTTTGCGAAGATCTACCCCGATATGCGGTATTTCTTCGACAACGGCGAGGAGATCGTTATGGAGTACGACAAGTCCGGCACCATTCCCTCACGCTACGATAAATACAGGGATGATAAATACGATGATATATGGGATAGCTTCGGCTACGACAGCTTCGATGAATTCTTCGATGATTTTGTTATAGAAAAATACCGCGACAATGTTCTTGACGGCAAGCACTATGACAAGGCTGCTTCAACCTCCACTGAAACTTCCGAGCCTTCCGAAGATGCCTCCGAGCCGACCGATACTCCCGAAACTTCCACTCAAAAAGTTTACCAGGAAGACCTTCTGGATTTTGCGTGAATCCTGTATGACAGAAAAAAGCCTCTCCCGCGGGAGAGGCTTTCTTTTTGCCTTTTTATTTGACGTATTTTGAGAGACCAGCTATTTTCTGATTCTTTATGGTATTGGCGATAAGCTCGGCAATGATCTTTGCGCCGTCTTCGTTGAAATGCGTTGTATCAAAATGTATCTTGGCAGCATTATCGTAGCCGATAGAGTTATAGTATGTTACCATTGCAGCATTCACATCTACAAACGGAACGCTATACTTGCTCGCAAGCTTCTTGCAGGCATCAGTGTAATTTGAATAGCTTGCAACAAAACTGCTGCCTGTATAAGCCTTGAGACCGAGAGTGCAGGACATGAGCACCGGTGTAGCGCCCTTTTCCTGAGCGGTCTTGATGAACTGGGTCATGTACCACTCATAGGAGCCTTCTGTCGGATTATCAACGTTTCCGCAAATAGGAGCGTATCTGTCAGGATTTGTGGCACCCGCATCGTTGATCGCAAACTGTATCGTTACAAAGTCGCCCTCTCTGAGACTGTCGAGGATAGTCTGCCACCTGCCCTCGTCGTAGAACTTCTTGGAGCTTCTGCCAGCCATTGCGTGGTTATAGATATTTATGCCGTCTGTGAAATAGTCAGGGAGATTATATCCCCAGCCCTGGATAGGACCGCCATTCTGAGCCTGCTTGCTTGCGCTGTAATACATACAGGTCGAATCGCCTGCAAGGAACAGCGCCGGCTTGCCCGCTTCAACAAGCTGCTCATAGGCATTTGGGTCGTAGGTCTCGCCGACAGGCTCGTCTGTGGGAGTAATAGTGATATAGTCGAAGTTAGGACCGCCATCGGATACTGCGGATTCAAAAGTGATAGTATTCTCGCCCGCCTTCAGCGGAAGAACAAGTCCGTACTCATTCCATGTAGTCCATGAGCCTGTTCCGGGGAATGACTGGAGCCAGAATGTTTCATGATCGCCGTTTACTAAGACCTTGGCCTTGCGGTCAACGGTCGAACCGTTAGCAAAACGGATATGGGTCATGTAGTTTCCGGAGGTCTCAGCATTTACTGTAAATGTAATGCTGCTGCCCTCAATGTTATTGAGATTGATATAGCCGATTTTACTGGACTTGCCCATTGTAGCATCAGTCTTGGTGAAGCCGGCGTTGAGATCCTCAACCGCGCCGTTGTCCCAGACCTGATCCACGGCGAAGTAATACTCAGCCCACGGGTCGGGAGGAGCGGTGGTAGTAGTGGTGGTTGTAGTCGTAGTAGTGGTTGCAGTGGTCGTAACCTCGATATCAACATACTCATCCGCAGAGAGCTCGCCAAGTCCAAGCTTATAGCGCTGTATAAGGAGAGCATCCATGTTGGTAACATCGCCGCTGTTGTCAACGTCAGCATTATTCTCTCCCGTTATCATCGGATATTCCGGGTCGTTCGGGACAGGGAACTTATACTTGTCGGGATTTGAGATACACTGCATAATAAACACAGCGTCAGCCATATTTACCTCGTGATCGCAGTTTGCGTCACCGCGTTTTTTAGAAAGTACCCATATGATCACAGGCTCATCGTAGGCTGTGGTTTCAGGGGCAGTAGTTGTAGTGGTAGTCGTTGTGGTGGTGGTCGTAGTCGTGGTAGTCTCTGTGGTCTGCTCTACAGTTTCGAGGATCCACTTCTGGCAGTTATAACCGTTTATCTCCCACTGCTGAACATTTGCACCCCAGTTTGTGAGATTGCTTGCTACCTCAATAGCTCCCTTGTCGCCCGAGCAGCGGGAAACGATAGTATAGCTTCCGTCGGAGTTCTCGAAAAACCTGAACCACTGTGAGCCGTAGTTCTGGTTGGTATTGATGGAAATATTGGCACCGTTATCGGCGCTGCCGTTGTTTACATCGAGGAGATAGGTGCTTCCGCCGTCAAGATATGACCATATCTCATAATAGTTGTAGCCCTTGTGCTTGAGGCGCCATGTGTTCCACTCGCCAACTGTATCGCCGCTCCACTGCTGAACATTTGCACCGGCAGCAGCCTCAGCGTTCTTGACTTCAAGATAGAGCCCGCTGTTGACGTTCCTGAAGCGGTATATCTTGGTGGTATCCATTTGGGAGGGATTCATGCCCTTTATATCAACAAGTCCGGCCATGAGCTCAGCAAGCTTCATTGCACCTGTTAAGCTCTGGTGAAGATCGTCATCCGCCGCATAGTAAGGCGTCATAGCGTCATAGCCGCCGATCGACAATCCGAAATCCTGCCATGCTGTAAACAGGTCAACGACCTGAACATTCTGCTCAGTGCCGATCTTGTCAAGCTCGCCGCCGAACCAGCGTCCGCCGAGGAGAGGACTTCTGTTGAGGTCGCCGTGACGTCCCTGCTGCTTGACAAGGATGACCTCCATGCCCTTAGCCTTAGCCTTTTCGACCATTGTGGTAACGACGTCGTGGTACTCGGTAGCGTTTGAATAATTTGTATCGTTTATGCCGATCGAGATTATAAAGTAGTCGCCGTATTTTCCGTAGGTCTCGATAGGAGCGAACTGACCGCCCTCATAGAAGCCCTTTGCGTACTGACCGCTCGTAGCCATATTTCTGACCTCATAGTAGGCTGAGGCAACATGGTTTCCGAAATACTGTCCCCAGCCGTGCTGTGCAGTATTATCCTGATTGTAGTAGTTTGCAACGGTCGAATCTCCGCATATCCACACCATATGCGGCATTTCAGCCGTTGTATTGATCTGTGTGATCTCGACAGCAGAGATAGACCTCTGACCGTTTTTTATACCTGTGACCGCCTGTATATTGAGCTGACCGTCCGTTACCGGAAGCTTTACAGTCTCAGTAGCATTGAGGCGGGTGAGGTTCATCATCTGGTACATACCCTCCATTTTTATAGAGGTGCGCGGAGCATTTCCGACAGTAACCTTGACCTCATAGAGACCTTTTGGCAGGTCAACATTGAATGTGTTGGCAGCGTCGTCCGAGGTGAACTGAACCGCATCGCTGCCTGCGCCGCTACCGCCTGCGGAAACATTTCCGACATTTGCAGTCTGGGCGAAGCCGTAACCTTTCGAGGCACTGTAGGCTTCTGTGGCTGAAACTCCGGTATATCCGGAAGAAACGCCGCCGTTTCCAAAGTCGAATTTCCAATTGACCGTTGCAGCCTGAGAGGTAAGGCTCTTTGAGACCTGCGGTATGCCTATTCCTGCTAAGCCTGACAGAGCAAGAGCCGCGGATGTAATTCCGCTTATCAGTCTTCTGAATTTCATAGCAAATTCCTCCAATTTTAATAATCCTTAAAAAAATGAAACAAATTTATCTGATTTAATTATATCACAATTCGTCTGCAAAGTCAATATTAATTTTGTGCATTTATTGATGATTATTATGCACTTTTCGGCAACAGTATATAATATTATTGTACCGCTAAGTCCGAATTAAAAGATTATTTTATACATACAGATATTAACCCTCAACGCTTCGAGTCGATTTTTGTCAGTTGATTTATCTTTTAATGGAGGTATGTGCAGTACCGTAAGTTAATTCTTTTGATGCTGATATTTGTAAAAACCAGTTGACAAGCCAGAGCCTGATATGCTATAATAATTGTAGAATAAACGATGGAGGGAATTGCAATGAGTGATAATAATCCCCACTCCGGTCACCGCGA
>CAMOXW010000024.1 GCA_946629405.1 uncultured Ruminococcus sp. | reverse complement strand
CCTCGTTAGCGTTTTCTGCAAGAACACTTATAGCCCCCCTGATCTCATCGTGGGAGGGCTGCTCTCTCTGCCACCACATCTCGCCGTCGCCGCGGAATTCAAAGTCCTGACTGTGACCGCCGCCGAATGCGAAGATCCTTTTTCCCTCTATAGTGTAGATCTGACCGCGCATGAGATGTATGATATTATCCGCGAGCATATGCACCTTTCCACCGTTCCAGTCAGTGACCGGCAGAGCCTCGAGAAGATCGAAATTCTCATGACAGCCGTCCACAAATGCAATAGTATAATTTTTAGCAGCAAGTTTTTTCAGGACAGCCTTTTCTTTTTTTGAGCCGTCCCAGAGAAATCCGAAATCTCCGCAGATGATGAGAGTATCGCCGCATTTCAGCTTCTTCATTTCTGCTGCCTTGAACCTGTTAATATCTCCGTGAGTGTCTCCTGTGACGTATATCAAAGTAAAAACCTCCATATTTATATTTGTTCTTAATTCTATTGTACCACATTTATACAAAAAGGTAAAGAGGCAGAAAAAATTTTTCAAAAAGGCTTTAAAAACAGAAAGAAATCTGTTATAATATATTTGTATGCAATTCGATCATACTGCCGCAGCGCGTAGTATAAAGGAGAGATTATGAAAAGATTATTAGCGATCGCAGCTTCGATAGTAATGCTGCTGCCGTTCATCTGCATCCAGGACGCAGGTGCGGTCAATTTTGAGTACAAGGAGCAGCTCTACAGTGAAGCTGCCGTTCTCATGAGCCTTGACACAAATGAGATAATAAGCGAGAAAAACGCTGATTCTCTCCAGTGTCCGGGACCGCTCGTAAACATCATGACAGCTGTTATAGTTCTTGAGAACTGTCAGAACCTGAGTGAGGAGATAACTCTTGATCCTGATGTTTACAGTCACATTTATGATGAGCTTGACGAGCTTGAGGATCTTCCTATGGTAGAGCTTCAGGACAATGACGTTCTTTCGGTCACGGATCTTCTTTACTGTATGATGCTTACCTCGTCTGTTGAAGCATCCGAGACACTTGCAAACCATGTCGGAAAGCAGATCATTGCGGGAGGCAGTGCGTCAGGAGCTCCTACTGCAGCTTTCGTTGAGAAAATGAACGAGAAGGCAAAGTCAATCGGAATGGATTCCACGGTATTCACCAATGCTCACGGAATGTATGACGCCGCACAGTATACTACAGCCCGCGACATGGCAATACTCACGCAGTATGCGCTGACCGTGCCGCTTTTCCGTGAGATAGCTACCACTCAGTCCTACACACCGGTCGTACCCAATCCTGTAAATCATCCTAAGCAGGAAACATGGGTATGGACGCACTCAAACGTTATGATGGATCCAACTGACAATATCTACTATTACATGGGCGCAAAGGGCATAAAGACCGCAAAGCTTGAAGCTGCCGGAAGGAACATTGTGACAATGGCGAGCAAGAACGGCTATAATTATCTTGTAGTCCTGATGAAGGCACCGTTCAAGGACGAGGACGGTGAGGCTAAATTCTGTCACATTTCCGATGCTACGCATCTTCTTGACTGGGCATTTGAACATTTTTCAAAGCAGGTCATTCTTGCTGCAACAACTGAAATGGGCGAGAGAAAAGTAAAGCTTGCCTCGAGCAGCGACAATAGCTATATCACAGCCGTTCCCAAGGAGGAGGTCGAGATGCTCTGGTGCGACGAGGTCGATGTAAAGGAGCTCCTGAGGACATATCCTACATGGGACAGAGAATACTTCAATGCTCCGATAAAGTCGGGGGATGTTCTCGGAAAGGTAACCGTGGTTTATTCCGGCGAGGAGATTGCGGTAGTAGAACTTGTTGCGCGTGACAATGTTGAACGTTCAAAGACTAAGTACAATCTTGAGGCAGCCAAGCGCTTCCACAAGTCGGCATGGTTCAGGACTGCTATCAAGATATCAGTTATACTCAGCCTTGTCTATATACTCATCTGCATTTATGCTATGGTAGTTTTCAAGAGCCGCAAGAAGCCCTTGAAGCCCATCTATGCTGTACCTAAGGTCGATAAGAAGAAAAAGAAGAAAAACAGCAGCTCTGGCAGCAAGCCTGAGGAATGAAAAAAAGTCCGGAATCTCTTCCGGACTTTTCGTTTATACGGTAATGAAATCGCTGCTCGAATAGCCTGTGATACCGTTGTAGCTTACAACGTACCAGTTTCCTGTCTTACCGTTAATCATAACTCTTGCACTGTTTGGGACTGAGCCGATTATTTGTCCGGACATTGACGGATAGCTGCGGATATTCAGACCACTGCCGTCAGTTACGACAGTTCCCCACATGACCGCCCCGGCAGGAACAAAGGGAATACCAAAATAGTCGCAAAGCGAGCGTGTGATATTCTTTGCGATATTTTCGAGGTTGTTTTTTATCCATGCCTCGTCAGCGTAATTATCGTGGTAGCCAAGCTCACAGAGGACAGCAACAGCCTTCGTGTTCAGCACCTCACCGAGAGTATAGGTCGGCACAGCTCTGACTTTATCCGGCAGAGGGTAGATGCTTTTGAGATTGTTTGCGATTATGTTGGCAAGCTTCTCGCTGCTGCCGCTTTTCGGTGCAAAGTATATGTCAATTCCTCTCAGCCTTCCGGAGAGGCTTTCCGGAGCTGCATTGGAATGGAGCGCGAGGTGAACGTCATAGTAAGCAGAATTTGAGTCCTGGATAGCACCTGCGAAATTCCTGGAAGGGTCATTGCGGACGAAGGTTATCCCGCTTGAGCGCAGATAGGGCTCCATCCGGTCGGCGAGCAGATTCATATACAGTTCCTCGTTGCCGTTGGTAGCGTACTCGTTCCATTCCTGAGTAGAGGGGCTCAAAAAAACCTTTGGCATAATAAATTTCCTTTCATTAGGATTGAGGGATATCCTCATTACATATTATGTCAAAGGGAAGTTTTTTGTTCTATTCGTTTCTCAGGAGCTTTCCGTATACAAGGTAGCTTATTTCAGCCGCCTGTGCAGTAGTACCGGCGCCGCATACCTGAGTGAAATACAGAACAGCGATATGGTTCTCAGCGTCAGCGCAGAAGTAAGTCCCGACCCAGCCGTCCCAGCCGAATTCGCCGTTGCAGGTCTTGATCCGAGAAGCATCAACATCGGTCATAACACGCATGAAACAGCCATAATCATAGCCGGAAAGCCTTTCCCAGAGGCAGGCTCGCTGCTGCGGGGTAAGCAGGGGTGAGGTCATATACCGGAAAGCTTTCTCGCTGATGATACGTTTACCTTCATACTCACCTGAGCCTGCAAGCATACGCGCAAATTTTGAATAATCGCTGATAGTTGAAACAAGTCCGGCGCCGCCAGACTCAAATGCGGGAGGAACAAGATAGTCGGTCAGCCCGAGGTATCTGCTGTTATCCCGTACAAGTCCTTTGTCAGACCATGAATAGAGTGCGGCAAAGCGGTCAGTCTTTTCAGGCGGAATAAAGAATCCGGTGTCGTTCATACCAAGAGGAGCGAAAATATTTTCCCGGAGGAAATCGCTGTACCTCATACCTGCTATCTTCTCGATGATGCCGCCGAGAATGTCGGCAGATATACCGTAGTCCCATTTTTTTCCCGGCTCGAACGAGAGAGGAATATCCGCGGCGCGGCGGGTAAATTCTTCTGTTGTAAGCTCACAGCCGGAGCTCTGCCCCTCGATGATTTTATCGAAAAGCCTGGCGGCAGCCTCGACTGAAGGATTGCCGTTGTTAGCGTAGGGAATACCTGATGTCATAGTCAGAAGGTGAGAGACTCTGAGTTCGCCCTCAAAGGGGACGATATGCCCCTTACTGTCGATGTAGCGCAGCTTGGAATACTCCGGAAAATACCTTGAAACAGGGTCGTCAGGGGAAAGGAGTCCCCGGTCTGAGAGTATCATCGCAGCGGCAGCGGTAACAGGCTTCGAGAGGGAAAAAAGTCTGCATATCGTATCGCGTGACATAGGTATTTTTTTCTCACGGTCGGCAAAGCCGAAGCAGCCGCTGTAGAGCTCGCAACCGTCTCTGAACACAAGGCACGAGGCTCCGACAGACTGACCGGCAAAAACAGCATTTTCAGCAATATCATTTATATAATGAAACATAGAAGGACCTCCGTAAAAGCTACTGCTAATATTATACAGTATAATTAAAGATAAGTCAACGCAAAGAATATTAAAGAAGCTTATTAAAATTGTGAATACCTATTGACTTTTGCTGTTTAAAGCGTTATAATTTAAATAGAATCTGATTTCTGGGAGGAAGCTATGAAAATACTTGTTGTAGGACTTGGACTGATCGGCGGTTCAATGTGCAAGGCACTGAAAAAATACACTCATCACACTGTTACAGGCTGCGATCTCAACCATGATATAGAATTTGCTGCACTCAGGGATGTTGCGATAGACGATGTGTACAGCGGTGAACTGAGTGGTTATGATCTTATCGTTATCGCGCTGTTCCCGGAGGCTGCTGAGAAATGGCTCAGAGATAAAGCCTCAAGCATCGCAAAGAATACACTTATTACCGATGTATGTGGAATAAAGGGCGAGTTTTCTGTGCGGATGAAGTGTATAGCAGAAACGAATGGTCTTCGTTATGTCGGAATGCACCCGATGGCAGGCAAGGAATTCGGCGGATATTATAACAGCAATGCCGACCTGTTTGTAAAGGCTAATTTCATAATAGCGCCGTTTGCTGACAGCCAGCCGGAGGATGTGGTGCTTCTGAAAAAGCTTGCAAAGGACCTCGGTGCCGGAAAGATAGTTGAGACAACGCCGGAAAACCATGACAAAATGATAGCCTACACATCGCAGCTTGCACATATCGTTTCGAGCGCTTATGTAAAAAGCCCGGAGCTTGGACTTGAATGCGGCTTCAGCGGCGGAAGCTTTCAGGATATGACCCGTATCGCTACCATGAATGAAAAAATGTGGACTGATCTTTTTATGCAGAACCGTGAGCACTTGCAGTACGAGCTTGACCTGCTCATTGAGAATCTGAAAAAATACTCTGATGCTCTCAGAAACGGTGATGCCGAGAGAATGCTTCAGCTTATCGCTGAGGGAAGGGAGCTCAAGGAGGACAACCTCCGCCACAGAGTTGGTCAGCCTAACTGATCTCTCCGAAGAAGCGCTTTTCAAAATCAGGTGCAGGGGCAGAAACTGTGATCCTGTTCAGATAGGCAAGTGGAGAGCTCTCCGGAAGCGAAAATCTCAGGGAGTAGGCACACAAAGCCTGCCTGAACATGGCATAGCGCCTGTTTACGGCGGTATTTCCGTATTTACCGTCACCGAGCACAGGAGCTCCGATATGTGCGAGGTGTGCTCTTATCTGATGAGTTCTGCCGGTATAGAGCGTTACCTCGACAAGATCAAGACCTTTTGCAGAGGCAAGAACTTTGCATCCGGTGCGTATTATCTTATAGCCGTCAATGGGAGAATCCACGATCTTCACAAGATTGCGGTTCTCCTCTTTTTTGTGATAGGCCGTCAGGATCTCCCCGTTCGGGGGTGTTTTTCCTGACGTTATGCAGTGATATTTTTTGGTGACCTCGCCGTTTCTTATGGCGGAATTCAGCTCACGGAGAGCCTCTGAGGTCTTTGCGGCAGTCACAAGCCCGCATGTATTTCTGTCGAGGCGGCTGCATATAGAGGGGGCGAACGACGCCTCGCTGTCAGGCTTGAATTCGCCTTTTTTGTATAGGTAATGTCTGATACGGTCAACAAGATTATCACCGAAACTGCTGCCGGAGTGCGAATCAAGACCTACTGGCTTATTGACTATAACGATATTGCTGTCCTCGTAGACGACCTCGATCACAGCGGGAGCTTTGATGAATGACATATCAGCTCGGCGTTCTGCGGAGAGTTCGTCCTTGACATATATCCTTACCTCGTCGCCCTCAGAGAGCTTTGCGGAAAAATCGCAGCGCCTGCCGTTGAGCTTGACATCCTTCTGGCGGAATAGCCGGTACATCATGCTCTTGGGTAGGTCGGGGAGAGCTTTTGCGAGAAATTTGTCGATACGCTGACCGCTGTCATTAGAATTTATAATAAAAGTTTTCATGAGTTTAATTCCTTTGCAAATAAATATAGTTTTTTGATATATTCACCGATAGTCAATAAATTACAGAATTCGCAAAACATATGATCTGATAATTATAACTTGCAGTATATAAAAAACACAAATTTTCATTTCAAAAATCTGTCATTTGCACAAAATTTAAGTGCAAAGTTCTTTTTTTTATTGCAACTATTGCAATTTGATACAAAATGTGTTATAATTCAGAAAGATGTTAATAAGGTTTGTAACTATTTTGTTACACTATTGGGGATATTTAAGGAGTCTGATAGCAATGAAGCTGAAAAAAAGTATTTTGTCTTTATTACTTTCCTGCACCTTTGTTTGTTCTGCTGTTACGTCAACATATGTGAACGCAGCGGATACTATTACATATGATAGCACAAATTTCACAGAAAGTAAAGAGTCTGTTACAGATGAAGAAGTTTCAAGCAACGAAACACCCTTCAATGTTTTTGATATCTATAACGCACATCAGGACTATCTTGCAGGTAATACGCCTCAGCCTTCTCTTGAGGCTGACTGCTTCGGCATTGACGTTTCGCAGTGGCAGGGAGATGTTGACTGGGCAGCGGTAAAGGCTTCCGGAGTTGACTATGTAATACTTCGTGCAGGCTATGGTAAGTACGCATCTCAGGTAGATACAAAATTCTATGAGAATGTATCAGCTGCACAGGCGGCAGGACTTGACTGCGGTATCTACTGGTACAGCTATGCGCTTACAGTCGAGGATGCCCGTCAGGAGGCCGAGGTATGCTGCGAGATAATCAAGGACTATAACTATACTTATCCTGTATATTTTGATATTGAGGATCCTTCACAGCAGGGGCTTTCAACAGCTCAGACGTCTGCGATAATCGAGACATTCTGCTCAACTGTTGCTGATCACGGGTATTACCCCGGACTTTACAGCTACGCGAGCTTCCTCAGTACGAAGGTATACACCGAAGTACTTCAGAAATATGATATTTGGGCAGCACATTTTGGTGTACAGTCACCTGCATTTAACGGAGTTTATGGTATGTGGCAGTATTCCTCCACGGGAACTGTTGACGGTATAAAAAATGAGGTTGATCTTGACCATTGCTACAGAAATTATCCATATATAACCTCTCCTGAGACTTATGTCGGGAGCGGTTTAACAACGTCTACTACCACAACAACTATCCCAGTAGATACCGGCATTGCA
Organism: uncultured Ruminococcus sp.; assembly: GCA_946629405.1. The sequence continues at coordinate 31,280 of CAMOXW010000024.1, read as the reverse complement.
CAGGGTATAGACGTTTCTGTATGGCAGAATGAAATCAACTGGGACGAAGTGGCGGAAGACGGCGTTGACTTTGCAATAATCCGTGCCGGATACGGAAAGTTCATTGACCAGAAGGACGTTCGGTTTGACGAAAATATGGAAAAGGCAAAGGCTGCCGGCGTGGACAGGGGCGTATACTGGTACAGCTATGCTGATTCACCCGAGTCAGCTGTTCTTGAAGCGGAAGTCTGCTATGAGATCATAAAGGACTATGAGTTTGAATATCCGGTATACTTCGATATCGAGGATCCTTCTATCTCAGAAAAATCAGTCGAGGAGCTTACAGCAATAACCGATGCATTTTGCTCTACACTTGAAGCAAAGGGCTATTATGTAGGAATCACAAGCTACTCAAACTTCCTTATGTACAAGCTTTCCCAGGATATCTACAACAGGTATGATGTCTGGGTAGCCCATTATGGAGTGAACAGACCTGCATTCGGACGATCTTACGGAATGTGGCAGTACAGCAGCGAAGGAACTGTTGCAGGTATAGGTAACAGGGTCGATCAGGACTATTGCTATAAAGATTATCCTGAGCTGATAACATCCAATAAACTCAACGGCTATGGCAGACCTGAAACCCCGACTGTGGAAGAGACTGAGCCTTCCGATGAAAAAGAGGAGGTTCCGGCTGAAACCAGTGAACCGAAATCAGAAGAATAAATATCAGAACATATACATACCGGTTCAAAAGCCGGTATGTATTTTTGTATAGAGGTGAAAAAATTGGTAGAGTTCATTACCGGACAGGCAGGCAGCGGAAAGACTACACTTATGTTCGGGAGGATAAAAAGCTCAGCAGAAAGCGGCTGTCGTCAGTGTATAATCGTACCTGAGCAGTTTTCCTATGAGTTTGACAAAACGCTGTATTTTTATCTCGGAGCAGACAAATTCAACGAGCTTTTCTCGCTCAGTTTTACAAGCCTTGCAAGACAGCTTTTCCAGCTTTACGGCGACCCCGGACGTACAGGGGAGTATGCCGACGAGCTTTCGAGGATGATAATGATATACCAGGCAGTTGCAGCTGTAAGGCGCAGTCCGGAGCAGTTCGCCTATTTCCGGCGCCAGAGCACTCATAACGGATTTGCGGAGGAGGTGTTGAAGCTCATCAGCGACCTCAAACGCTCTGGTACTGATCCCGAGATGCTCATACAGCGTTCAGTGCTAATGGATAAGCAGCTAATGGACAAGACCCGTGATATAGCAGCAGTATTTGTTGAATATGAACGTCTGATGAAGCAGTATGGCTTCAAGGATGAGCTTGACAATATCCGGGAGGCAGCAAAAACTGCAAGTCTTTACGGCTATTTTGAGGGACAGAACGTTTATATTGACGAATTTGAGAGCTTCACCGGTGACCAGCTTGAAATGCTGCGTGTGATGATCGCATCTGCTGATAATGTTGTTATAACTCTGCGGAGCGATAACGTGAATGCCGGCGAGTTTACACTGTTTGAGACAGTTAATATGACCTACCGGCGTGTAGCCGGGATCTGCCGCGAGCTGAATGTTCCGTACAAGATAACTGACTGCGGCAAGAGTTTCCGCTTTGCATCACCTGATCTTGCTTATCTCAGCAGCCGCTTGATGCGCGGTGTTCCACCGGAGCCGGAGAAAGCTCCTGAAAGCCGGAATATCCGTATTTTTGAAGCTCATGATATGTACAGCGAGACAGAATATGTCTGTGCGACAATAAAGCGGCTGATAGCGGAAGGAGAGCTTCGCTACCGTGACATTGCCGTTATCTCAAATAATATTGAGGACTATGCGGAGGTATTGAAAGCAGCATTTGCACGTTATGAAATTCCGTATTTTATGAGCCTTGAGCGGCCAGTCTCTCATACGCCGGTCATGGTCTTTTTCAATACGTTGCTCGAGCTGCTGAATTCCCGAAATATCCGCACGGAGCTTCTGCTGCGTCTTTTGAAATGCGGGATCCTTGACATACCGCTCACAGATGCTGCTTTGCTTGAAAATTATTGCTATAAATGGAGTATTGATGGTGATCTCTGGGAAAAGCCGTTTGCTGCGGAAGATCCGGAGATTGATCTCATCAACAGGCTGCGTGAGGAGGTAATAGCACCGCTTTCAGAGCTTCGCAGTAAGCTTTCCGGAAGCATTTCTGCTGCTGAAGTGTGTGTGCTTCTTTACGCTTATCTTACTGACTGCCGCGCCGAGGAGAATATCGGCAGGCTCATGAATCGTCTTGTCAGCAGCGACCGTGACTATGAAGCAGCCGAGCTTAAACGCATCTGGGGCTGTCTTATAGATATTCTCGACAGCATCCACGATACTCTCGGAGCGCAGGAAATTGCCTTCAGCGAGCTTTCTCTGATGATACGTTCAATGACCGGCAGGGTGACCTATTCGGTACCGCCGCAGACACTTGATGCAGTTATCGCAGCATCTGCTCGGAATGCAAGGCTCAATTCGCCAAAAACGGTATTTGTTATGGGTGCTTGTGAGGGCGATTTCCCGAATCAAGTCAGCCTTCACGGACTTTTCTCCGAGGCTGACAAGCAAAGACTTTCGCTTAGCGGCATTGAAGTATCGCGGCCTCTATCGGACCTGATCGCATCTGAGCGGCTTATCGTCTATAAATCACTTTCTGCGGCCTCACATCAGCTGTATATCACATATCCGCTCACCGATCTTTCAGGGCAGGCTAAATACCCGGCGCAGGCTGTTGAGATGGTGATGAAGATGTTCGGCAGAGATGATATGCTCCTGACCGGTAATGATATACAGCCGCATTACTATGCAGCGACCATGCATTCAGCGTACTATCACTATATGCAGAACCGTGACCGAACGAGTGTTCCGATAGCTTCGATAAAGCGTGTGCTGACAGGTGATCCGGATTACCGCCGCAGGATAGCCTATGTACTGAGCCGTTCGGGTTATCGTCAGGACTATCACGTTGACGGTGACATTATGAAGAAGCTCAGAAGCTTTCAGCCGCTCAGGCTTTCTTCGACAGCGCTTGAAGAATTTGACCAGTGTCACTTCAAGTATTTCTGCAATAAGTTTTTAAGGCTTGCAGAGATAGAGCGCGTTGAGCTTGACGAAAGGGTCAGCGGTGATCTGTCCCATGAATGTTTCCGTGGGATACTAAGCGGCCGAACAAAGAAGGAGTTCCTTGCGCTCGGATATGACGATATCTGCCGCGAGATCGACAGCATAACAGCGCGCTACTGCGAGGAAAGGCTTGCCGGAGATTTTGCGAAAAACGCGCGTTTTGGGCTTATGTTCAACAAGCTCAGGGAGAGCATTTCCGGCGTTTTCATGCACACTCAGCAGGCACTCATGGCATCTGACTTCGTACCCGCAGCATATGAGCTTGACATCGGCAGTAATTCGCCTGTTAAACTTGAGCTTGGAGAAAAATACAGACTTACTTTCAGCGGGATAGTAGACCGTGTTGATCTTTGTGATATTGACGGGAAGAAGTATATCCGCATAGTTGATTACAAGAGCAGCCGCAAGACGCTCGATGCAGCAACGATAGCCGGCGGACTCAACTTACAGATGCTCCTGTACCTATTTGCGCTCACGGATAAGGGGGGGCTTTACAGCGATTATGTTCCAGCAGGTGTGCTTTATTCACCGATGAGGGTAAACGAGATCGCTCTTGAACCGAAGCGTATTGACGAACTAAACGAAGCCGTGATCCGTTCGCAGTTACGGACGAGCGGGCTTGTTCTCGATCAGCGCAGTGTTCTTGAAGCAATGGAAAAGGATGTCAAAGGAAAATATATACCTGTAAAGCTCGACCGTGAAGGTGTACCAGACCGTTATTCAAGCTGTATTTCGGCTGAAGGGATGAAGTCTCTCCGGGAGCTTGTCTATGGAAAGCTAACGGATATGGGACAGGCTCTGCTCAGCGGCAGCGTTGAGGCTGTACCTCTTGCTGAGGGCGGAATGACGCCGTGTACCTATTGCAGTTATGCGGATATATGCGGAAATACAAATGCGGAGGTATTCCGCACGACTGACCCTGATGATATAGACAGGGTAAGGGAAATTCTTGGAAAAGACAAAAAAGGAGGCGATAAATAATGGCCTGGACAAAGCAGCAGGAAACTGCAATAAATGCCCATGATACATCGCTCATCGTATCAGCGGCGGCAGGAAGCGGAAAAACAGCCGTTCTCACCGAACGGCTCATAAGGCTCATCGCTGACCCGGGCTCCGGAGTGCGTGCAGACCGGATGATCGTCGTGACATTCACCAATGATGCTGCCTCAGAGCTGAAAAAGCGGCTTGATGTTAAGCTCCGGGCGCTTATCGCCGAAAAACCGGGAGACCGGCATCTTCTGAAGCAGCAGGTGCTTCTTCAGAATGCAAGGATATCGACAATAAACTCCTTTTGCTTTGAGCTCCTGAGGGATAATATCACCGATCAGGGAATAACCTCGGGCTTCGGAGTGCTTGATGAGTCAGACAATACCGTGCTAAAGGCACAGGCTATGGAAGAATTTCTCAATGACTATGCGAAAAACAACTATGCCAGTATATCCGAGCTTTACGACCGATTCTGCATCAGGAACGAAAAACGTCTGACGGAGGTCATCTCACGGTGCGATGAGTTTCTTGCTTCTGTAACTTTTCGGGAGCGCTGGCTCAGCAGAGCGGTTGATGAATACAGAAAGGAGCTTTATTCATCGGCATATTTCAGGTCATTGACTTCATCCGTAATTGAAGCACTTGAACGTGCGAAGAAGCTTTCCGATAACTGCTGTTCGCTTGTCATGGGGATATTTCCTGACATGAGCGCTCCGGCAGCACAGAAGCTGCTGTCCCATGCACAGGATGAAAACGCAAAAATCTCAGAGCTTGCCGGTATATTCAGCTCCGGCAGGTTTCCGACAGACAATGAGCTGAAAGAGCTTTCAGCATTTTCAAATCTTCCTGTACCTGGGAAAGCTGTCTATAACAAGGCGCTGCGGGAGATATATAAACAGCGGCGCGATATTTACAAAAAGTTTGTATTATCCGCAATAGACAGCGTTTCCACTGTAGAGAGCGATTTCAGGGAGAGCGGTGAGGTGACTGTACTTCTTGCGGATGCTGTACGCAGATATGAGGAGATAATCTGGGAGAACAAGTGCAGAAAAAATGCTATAAGCTTTGACGACGGCGAAAGACTTGCACTTGAGCTGCTTGCTGAAACTGACGAAAGCGGCAGGATAGTTCAGTCCGGGACCGCAAAGCGGATAGCTGATTACTACGACATAATCATGATCGACGAGTACCAGGACTCAAACAACAAGGAGGATCTTATTTTCAAGCTGATATCGAGGAACTTCAGGCACACCGCTGACGGTGAGCCAATGTACGGCGACAATGTATTTCTTGTTGGTGACGTCAAACAATCCATATACGGTTTCCGGCTTGCAAATCCTAAAAACTTTGTCCGCACGCTTGAATGTTCAGATCCGTTTGATGCTGAAAGTGACAGCAAGAACCAGTCAGTAGTGCTGAACAGGAATTTCCGCAGTTCACAGGGAGTTATTGATTTTGTCAATCTTGTTTTTGGCGAACTTATGACTGCACGCTGCGGAGGGATAGACTATACCGATGATGAAAGGCTGTATTTCGGAGCGCAGGAGTACGGCGGGATACCTAAGGATGAATTCCGCACACAGATTGACCTTATAAGCTGTGACGACAGTGATGAAGATACCGATATACCAAAGGCGGACCCGGAGGCTGCATGGACAGCCGGAAAGATAGCCCGGATGATATCGGAGGGGACAAAGGTCGCTGAAAAAGACGGCAGGCTCAGGCCATGCCGCCCATCGGATTTTTGTATACTCGTCCGAAAAAACAAGTACATCAACACCTATTCTGACGAGCTTGCGGCGCGTGGGATACCTGCAAAGCGGAGCGAGGAGAGCGGTTATCTGAGGTCGCGCGAGATAGCGATACTGATAGACCTGCTTAAGGTTATCAGTGACCCGCTTCTTGACATTCCGCTTGCTGCGGTGCTTATGTCGCCGATGTATATGTTTACAGCGGGGGAGCTTGCCTATATCAGGTCTCTTGACAAGGAAAAGCCGCTTTATCTGCTGCTTGTGGAGCTTGCGGAAGGCGTCTATGAGGAATTCGGAGATATGTTCCTTGCCGGACGCTGCCGTGAATTCCTTGAAGCTCTTGATAAGTTCCGCCTTGACTCAGTGACTATGACGATAGGGGAGCTTATAAGCTCAATATACGACACGACAGATTTTATTTCGGTAATGCAGCTCAGTGCTGACGGCGACAAAAAGCGTGCAAATCTTCGGGCTCTGATACAGTATGCCAGAAGCTATGAGGAAGCAGTAGCATTTGAGGGCTCTGGCGGACTTGGCGGATTTCTGCGGCATATTGATCGTGTTATTAAGAACGGAGACCGTCCTCAGGGCAAGGTATCGTCAGCCACGGGAGACTATGTGGCGATACAGACGCTTCACGGCTCAAAGGGACTTGAATATCCGTTTGTCTTTATAGCTGAGACATCGACGGAGTTCAAATTTGATTCAGATATAGTTATGTTTGGCGATGACGGAAGAATAGGCTATGTGCTCTGCGATAAAAGCATTCTAAGGAAGTACCGCACATTCCAGCAGATAACGCTGACTTCAGAGAAGGAGCGGGAGACGCGCAGCGAAGAAATGCGCCTGCTGTATGTCGGACTTACCCGTGCCCGCCAGAGGCTTTTCATCAATCTTAAAACCGGTGAAAAGCCGCTCAAGAGGCTGCGTTCACAGGTAGAGGAAATGATTATCAGCGGCAGCGGTACAGATGATATCGTTAGCAGTGCAAGAAGGTATTCAGATTGGCTCTGGGCAGTTCTAATGGTTCACGAAAAATTTGCTGATATAGCGAAAAAGTTTGAACTTGTACCAGGGGGCTATGATCTTCCGCCAGCAAAATACAGCAGTGATATTTTTGATATAGTCTATGCTGAACCGGAAAGTGTTCTCAGCGGACTTGACGAGCTGGATGAACCTGAGGCGGCTCCGGATGAAGCAATATGTGCAGAGCTCGAAAAGCTCATCGGTCACAGCTATGACAAAACACTTTCAGAGCTTCCGGCGCGTCTGAGTGTAACGCAGATAACGAAGAAATTCCGAGGTGAAGCGGAGAGCTTTGATTTCAGGCTTCGCAGGCCGAGATTTGCCTCGGGAAACAGCGGGCTCACCGGTGCGGAAAGGGGAACGGCGATACACACCTTCTTCCAGTATTGCAGCTTTGAAAATGCCCGCAGGGAACCTGCTGAGGAGATAGAGCGTATACACGAAATGAGCTATATAAGTGCATCAGAAGCCGCTTCGATAAATATTTCCAACGTAAGCGCTTTTTTTGAGAGTGATCTTTATGGACGTATCAGCCGTGCTGACAGGGTATGGCGTGAGAAGAAATTCATGGTAGCGGTCGCGCAGCTTGATCTGGATAGCGCTCTCATGCAGAAGCTCAGAGCATCTGATGGCATGATCAATGGTATAATCGACCTGATGTTCGAGGAAAACGGCGGGATAGTCATTGTTGACTACAAATCCGACCGTGGAACGAGTGCAGAGAAGCTTGCCGAGCGATACAGGATACAGCTCTGTCTTTATCGTTCAGCGATCGAGCTTACAATGAAAATGCCTGTCCGTGAGGCGTATCTATATTCATTTGAACTGAGGAAGCAGATCAGGGTCGAGCTATAAGCGATCTGTCCTTAATAGCTGCCAAAAGGCAAACATAAAGTAAAAAAGCCCGCTCACAAAACTGAGCAGGCTTTTTTGAGAAGTAAGGAGAAGAATTAATAATTCTGGTTTTCAGTTGCTTGGGTTGAAGCTTTCGGCACCGGACTGACCGCCAGCCATATTGGAAACATCCTCCTGCAGGGTCACTTCAAACTGCATATCCTTACCGTTTCGGTTTACAGTAACGGTAACGGTATCTCCGGCTTTGTACTTGTTCTTGACGGTGTTGAGCTGCGAGGTCGAGCTTATGGTATCGCCGTTTATGTCAATGATGATATCGCGGATCATAAGGCCGGCTTCGTCGGCAGCACTTCCGCTGACAACATTCACAATATAAGCGCCCATAGGCATATTATAGCGGCGGGAATCGGATTCCGTGATATCGACGGTTGAAATTCCGAGCTGAGGTCTGCCCTTGACGTAATTATAGTGGATAAGGTCGTCAATGATAGATTTAGCGTCACTTATTGGGATGGCAAATCCAAGACCTTCGACACTTGCAGAGCCATAGCTGGACGACATTTTTGCTGAATTTATGCCGATAACCTGACCGCAGCTATTGAGCAGCGGACCTCCGGAGTTGCCGGAGTTGATAGCAGCGTCAGTCTGTATCAGGTTCATCTGCTTGTCGTTTACAGATATCTGTCTGTTGAGCGCTGAAACGATGCCGCTTGTTACAGAGCCAAAGAGGTCGAAGCCGAGAGGATTTCCCACGGCAATAACGAGTTCTCCGACGCGGAGATCATCACTGTCGCCGAATACAGCAGGAGTGAGACCGGTTTCATTAACCTTCAGGACAGCAATATCAGTATCAGTATCATAAGCAATTATCTTCGCGTTATGCTCAGTCTCATCACTGAAACGAACGGAGACTTCGAGCGCCTCGCCGGCCTGATAGGAGCTGCTGTCGTCATAAACACAGTGAGCGTTAGTAACGATGTAGCCGTCCTCGGAGAAGATTATACCTGTACCTCTGCCTACCATTTCCTGTGGAGAGGAGCTGCCCATGCCCCAGCCGAAGAAATCGTAGTAATTTGCGGTATACTCAAATGTAGCGGAAACGCCGACAACAGACGGCATGATAGAATCCACGATATCCGGGATAGATTTTGCGTCCTCGCGTGCCGCAAGCTCGATCATGCTCGGGAGCGGTTCATCGGGAGCGTCGCTATTTTCAGCCTTGATGGTGGAGCTGCTGTTTGATTCGCTGCTGTCCTTATATTCTGAAAAGCCGTTCTTGTCGTGGTGATCCTGATATATCCTATATCCCTGAACAGAGCCTACTCCGACTATAGCAAGGCAGAGAATGAAGGCGGTAGTTCTCAGCACAGGGTGACGTTTTTTTGAAGACTTTGCGGAAGAATTTTCCGAAACATAGGCATAGGAACCGGAATCAGGATAGCGGGGAGCGTTATACTCTCCTGCATAAGGAGAAGCGGTGGTTCTATATGAACTGCTGTCACCGGAGTAATAGCCATCAGGTGAAGGCTCAGCAGTATTGCTTATAGTTTCATCGGCGTTATTAAAATTATCAGACATAGAAATCTTCCTTTCTATATAGAATGTATTATTTCTAATAATTATATTATAATCACTTTTGTGATAAATATATGATAGCATACAGAAAAAATGGGAAAAGGAGCTGTAAAAATGAATATTGAAGAACTGAGAAAATACTGGACAGCCGAGGAGGAGAAGGCACATATAAAAGGGTGGGATTTTTCATGTATAGAAAACCGCACATATGAAGGTGAGCTTCCGTGGAAGTTTGAGGATATAATAAATAAATACCGGAACTCAGCAGGGAGGCTTCTTGACATAGACACAGGAGGAGGTGAATTTCTGCTCAGCATCGGACATCCGTATTATCTTACAAGTGCGACTGAGGGATATCCTCCGAACGCCGCACTCTGCCGGGAAAAGTTTAGGAAGCTTGGGATAGACTTCCATGAAATTAACAGCTATAACGAGATGCCATTTCCTGATAATTATTTTGATATTATAATGAACCGTCACGGAAGCTATGATCCTGATGAACTATACCGCGTGCTCAAACAGGGCGGTGTATTTGTTACACAGCAGGTGGGGGAGGATAACGATCGTGAGCTTGTAGAGCTGCTTCTTCCTGATGCACCGAAGCCATATCCGGGACATGATCTCGCGAACTGCACAAAGGCACTCGAAAATACAGGCTTCAAAATACTTGAAAGCAGTGAAGCTTACAGACCTTTAGAGTTTTATGACACCGGAGCTCTTGTATGGTTTGCAAGAATAATTGAATGGGAATTCACAGGATTTTCTGTAGACAAATGCTTTGAAAGGCTCCTTGAAGCTGAACGGATAATACGCGAGACTGGCAAGATAAGCGGAATGATACACCGCTTCTACATTGTTGCAAGAAAAACCTGATGAAACGAAAAACGCCGAAGAACAGCCAGTTCTTCGGCGTGTGGATTATTTAAGCTTTGATTTGGTTTTGGAAGTGAATTTTTCACCATAAACGAGGAATCTTCTGTGCGTACCCTCGCCTATGGCACTTGCTTCATCAGAAGCCTTAACAGAGAATACGAGCTCTCTGCCGTTGACTTCGGTAAGAACAGCTTCAGCGCAGACCTTCATACCGCATGGTGTAGCTGATGTATGCTTAATATTCAGCTCTGTGCCGACTGTAGTTTCATCGCCTTCAAGATAGGGAGCAACGCACAGACAGGCGGCTTTTTCCATAAGAGCGGTCATAGCAGGCGTCGCAAATACTTCAAGACTTCCGCTGCCGACTTTCAAAGCAAGCTCATTTTCGGTAACAGTGATCTCAGCGGAAGCCGAGATACCGGGGTCAATATTCTTCATATCGTTCACCTCAGTCATCGAGCGGGGAAGTTGAATATATATTTCCAACAACTCTGTCGTATGTAAGAACGTCAAGAGCCTCATTATCAGGGATCTCGGCATCATATGCAGTTGAGTAGACAGGTACTTCGTCGAGGAGCTGCATCATTTTTTCAATGAAAGCGTCATGCGGCGCGTCAATGATCTTGAAGATAACATAAGGAACGTAGAAGAAGGAATATTTATTCTCAGGGATCACCGAGAAATCAGCATCATAGTTTGCCCAGTAGAAGCAGGTCTCCTCATAGAGGATAGAACAGTTATCGCCATTGAGGTCGAGCTGGTTGTAAACGCTTGTCTCACCTCTGAGCGATGGGAAATGGTCACCGACGAAGAATACAAGAGTAGGCTCGTCAAGCTCTTTGAGTTCAGAGAGAAATACATCGAGCCCCTCATATGAATGCTGGATCCATTGGAGGTAGTTGCCGAACTCATCATCGGGGTCTTCACCCTGATCGTATGGCTGGTGGTTCTGCATAGTAGTTGTGTGGATGTACATAGGATCGTCAGAGGTCTTGACAAGCTCAAGAAGCTCATCAAATACGGATTTATCATCGACGTATGTACCATAATGCTCAACGTCAACAGTAAAGTCGGTTTCTTCGCTGATATCGTCGTGGAAGATCATATTCTTGAAGCCTAATCTGGTATATACCTTATCACGGCTGTAGAATTCAGGATTGAACGGATGAACATAAGCAGTATTATAGCCCCACTTATTGTAATAGCGCGCCATAGCGGGAAGAGGGTGCTCAGCAAGAACTCTCTGAGGCATATTTGCGTCATTCAGTCCTTTTACCGGGAGGCCGAACATGAGCTCAAACTCAGAGCGGACGGTCCAGCTTGCGTAGGTAGGAGTGATTATCCTTCCGGAGTGACCTTCCTCACAAGCCTTATCAAAGTATTTGTAGTATGAATCATCAACGTTGAGCTGGTTGAATACACGGAAATCTGCGTTGGACTCACTCATGATGAAGATAACGTTAGGCTTGACACCATCGTTGAAATTTCCGCTTGTATCGACCTTGACGTCAAGAATTCTCTTTACGTTGTTTTTGTCGTAATCGTCAGGTTTTACAAGGCGGTTTTCATAACTCTCAGAAGCGGTCTGGACTATGAATGCGAGGAAGCTGTTGTTTTCGAATTTTTCATTCAGCAGGAAAGCATTCGTAGCATCGGTAGTATCTATTTTAAAGAACTTGTATACAGGGTTGTAGAACTTTGGAAAAACGATCATCGCAAAAGAAAACACGATACATCCGAGAGCAGAAGCAACGCGGTGCATTGGTCTGAATTTAATCTTAGGGTTTATATAAAATATAAACGCAAATACAAGGAAAGCGATGACGCAGCAGAGAACGAGCTGCCAGGTTATTTTTATATAGGCGAATGAAGATAAGCTCTTGGCATTTCTTGCGAGCCTCATATCGGAGAGAAGCAGGTGGTTGCCGTTGGTATTGTACTTGAAAAGCTCGACAATACTCAGTATCACATAGACAAGGCTTTCAGTCAGCACCGCGATCCACGGTATCTTGAACAAGGCAAGGAAGAGAAGGAAGACGACTCCGGCAATGAGCACATCGAAAAGGAGCACAGCCGGGTGGTGAACAAAGAACTTTGCAAATACGGAGATCTCCTTAGCCTGTATTATCTCAGCCATGCAGGTGATATATATGGGAAAAATGATGAGCATAATGAGATTCAGGAGCTTGAATTTTTCTGAGTTTTCGCGGCGTTTCTGGTTGAAGGCACGCAGGGCAGCCGTGAATCTGTTCGGCTTTTTTTCAGGTTTATTATTTTTCTCGGGCTTTTTTTCACTGACATCGTCCATCAATGGTTTTTCAGCAGTCTGAACGGCAGCTTCAGCCGCCGGAGTCTGTGATCCGGTGATCTCGTTTGGGGTATCAGCCATTCCTATCATCCTTTACAATAATTTTAAGACCGTGTGCTGCGGTCAGCGTATCAGCACCGGCAATATTAGTGGAGCGTATCACACTTATTAATAATAGCACAAGGGTAAAAAAACTTCAAGTGGAAATCATTAATTTCCGTGAATTAACACAATTTTCGTCGTATTAGTAATATTAGACTACAAAAAGAGTCTTTCATTGTGCAATTTGCTTATAGTGCACCTGACCATTTCTTGCGATTTAAAGCGATCAAGTGAATTTTGAGAGATTGTTCAAATCAATACGGAATGGTTTAATATATGAACAAGCTTATATGACCATACCGCCGTTTACACCTATGATCTGACCCGTGATGTATTCCGAGGAATCTGAGGCGAGAAATCTTACAGTATCAGCTATATGCCGAGGCTTTCCGAAGATACCGAGGGGGATGTCTGCTCTTATTAGCTCAAGATCATCCGGACTGAATCTGCTGTTCATTTCAGTCAGTATAAAGCCTGGTGATATACAATTTACCCTTATTCCGGACGGAGCGACTTCCTTTGCAAGTGCCTTCGTGAAGCCGATGATGCCGGCCTTTGAAGCGGAGTAATCCACTTCGCATGAAGCTCCGACCTGTCCCCACATAGACGAAATATTGATAATGTTTCCGGATTTTCTTCGTATCATCTCCGGAAGGACCGCACGCGAGCAGTTCAAAGTCCCGGCGAGATTTGTGGTCAGTATTTTACGGGCTGTATCGTCTGCAATATCATTAAAAAGAGCAATCTCCGAAATGCCTGCATTGTTGACAAGAAGCACAGGAGGTTCCATACCTCCGAGGGCGTTCCGTACAGCATCTGAGTCTGAAACATCGAAGCAAACAGCCTCACCGCCGATCTCATCAGCAAGACGGATCGCCTTTTTCTCCGAGTTCAAATAATTTATGTAAACGTGATAGCCATCCTCTGAAAGGATCCGGCACACAGCCTCACCGATACCTCCGGTGCCGCCGGTAACAAGTGCATATTTCATAGTTGAACCTCCTGAAAAAGTCTGATATCAGCATTATATCACATTCCTGCTGAAAAATCCAGTCAGACACTTGAAAAAGTTGCAGAATCGTGATACAATATAAACATATTGAATTATTGAGGTGTGATTATGGATCAGAAAAAGATCGACCGTATAAATGAACTTGCCAGAAAATCGAAGGCCGAAGGGCTTACTGAGGCTGAAAAAGCTGAACAGACCGAACTTCGCAATGAGTACCGTGCCTCTGTTACCGGAATTCTCATGCAGCAGCTTGAAAATACTTACATTATGACCCCTGACGGAAAAAAACATAAGATCGGGAAAGGCGGCAGATCATGACGAACAACGACCTGTTCAATGAGGCGGTCCTTGCAGCCGGAAGCTCCTATTCGCCGTATTCACATTTTCGCGTTGGGGCAGCTCTTCTTTCGGCAGACGGAAGGATATTCGCTGGCTGCAATATTGAGAATTCGTCATACTCACTTACGGTATGTGCCGAACGTACAGCGCTGTTCAAGGCGGTCTCCGAGGGTGTAACAGAATTCAGGGCGATAGCTATAGCCGGCAGCTCTGACGGTGATTTTTCAAGACCGTGTACTCCGTGCGGAGCGTGTCTGCAGGTATTGAGCGAATTCTGCCCGGATGACTTTGCTGTAATCCTTTCCAACGGCTTTTACAGGCTCGGGGATTTCCTTCCTCTGAGATTCGGCGCTGATAACCTGAAATAAAAAACGGAGGTTAAAATGACTCTGAAAGAAAAAATAGAGAAGCATCTTCTCGAAGTCCAGAAGCCGTCTCGCTATATCGGCGGGGAGGTCGGTAGTATAATAAAAGACAAGTCGAAGGTTGATGTCCGTTTTGCGTTCTGTTTCCCGGACACTTACGATATCGGAATGTCCCACCTTGGTATGAAGATACTCTACTCGCTGACAAATGCACGGGAGAACTACTGGTGTGAACGCTGCTTTGCGCCTTCGGAGGACTTTGAGGCTATAATGCGTAAGAACGACATTCCGCTTTATGCACTTGAAAGTCTTGATCCGATCCGTGAATTTGATTTCATAGGCTTCACTATGCAGTATGAGCTTTCCTATACCAATGTACTGAATATGCTTGATCTTGCCGGGATACCTATATTTGCAAAGGACAGGACAGATGAGCTCACGCAGATTGTTGTTGCGGGAGGTCCGTGTGTATGCAATCCTGAGCCTCTTGCGGACTTTTTTGACCTGTTCATCCTCGGAGAGGGTGAGGAGGTCAACCTTGAACTTATCGACCTTTATCATGATATGAAAAAGCGAGGTGCCGGAAGACTTGACTTCCTGCGTGCAGCCGCGAAGATAGAGGGGATCTACGTTCCGCAGTTCTACCATTTTAATTATAAGGCGGATGGCACGATAGAGTCGCTGAGTGTTTCAGACGGTGCCCCTGAGACTGTCCGGAAACGTATAATCCGCAATTTTGACAAGGTATTCTATCCGGATAATTTTGTCGTACCGTTCACTGAAATAGTCCATGACCGTGCATCTGTCGAGGTTCTCAGGGGCTGTATAAGAGGCTGCCGTTTCTGTCAGGCAGGCTTCATATACCGCCCGTTCCGTGAAAAGCATACAGACACTATTTGCAGCCAGACAAAGGCGCTTTGTGAGAATACCGGCTATGATGAGGTCTCACTTGCATCGCTTAGTACGAGTGATCATTCAGAGATCGACCAGATGCTGACGTCACTTATTGAGTACACCGAGAAGGAAAAGATAAATCTTTCGCTGCCATCTCTGCGTGTCGATAATTTTTCCGAGGCGCTCCTTGAAAAGATCAAGAAAGTCCGCAAGAGCGGTCTGACCTTTGCGGCTGAAGGCGGTACACAGCGTCTCCGTGACGTTATAAACAAGAATGTCTCCGAGGAGGAGATAATGAGCCCCTGCCGCATTGCCTTTGAGGGGGGATATTCAGCGGTCAAGCTGTATTTCATGATGGGGCTTCCGACAGAGACTGACGAGGATATCATAGGGATCGCTGAGCTTGCGCAGCGTATAATCGACCTGTTCTACAGTATTGAGAATCGTCCTAAGGGCAAGGGTGTTCAGGTGTCCGTAAGCTGTGCGACCTTCGTGCCAAAGCCGTTCACGCCATTCCAGTTCGAGCCTCAGGATACACGGGAAATGATCGAGCATAAGCAGAAGCTTCTTCTCAGCTCGGTCAAATCCAAAAAGGTGCGCGTAAGCTATCATGATCCCAATGTCAGTCAGCTTGAGGTAATCCTTGCAAAGGGCGACAGAAGGCTTTGTCCGGCGATATATACAGCTTGGAAGAAGGGCTGCAAGTTCGATAGCTGGGAGGAGTATTACCGCTTTGACAAATGGCTCGAGGCGTTCTCTGAGTGCGGTATTGACCCGTCGTTTTACGCGAACAGACGCTTTGAATATGACGAGATACTGCCGTGGGATCATCTTGATTATCTTGTCAGCAAGGAGTTTCTCATCCGTGAGAACAAAACTGCGCACCAGTCAAAGACTACTCCTAACTGCCGCCAGAGATGCTCGGGCTGCGGTGTGAATAAAAAAGTGGGGAGGGAATGCTTTTGATCCGTGTAAGAGCAATATTTGAAAAGTGCGGACGTGCGAAGTACATCTCCCACCTTGACCTTAACCGCTGTATGCTGCGTATTTTCAGACGTTCAGGACTGCCGATATGGTACACGGAGGGGTTCAACCCGCATCCGTATTATGCCTTTGCACTTGCGCTTTCGCTTGGCTTTGAGAGCAGCTGTGAGGTGCTCGATTTCAACATTACCGACGACGGTCTTACAATGGATGAGATACGCGATAAGCTGAATGCTGTAATGCCGGAGGGCATGAGTATAGTCTCCGCGGCACCGCAGCAGCTTAAAATAACCGCGATAGAGAGCGCAAATTACAGCTTTACGCTTGAAACCGGAGCTCCCGGGAAGCTCATGGACGATATCAACA
The DNA here is from genome assembly GCA_946629405.1 of uncultured Ruminococcus sp. The sequence continues at coordinate 14,723 of CAMOXW010000024.1, read as the reverse complement.
GGCTGCTCGGCGGCGATGAGATACTTATTGAAAAGAAGACCAAGAAGGGCGTAAAGACAGTCGATATCAAGCCTGATATGAAGGTACTCAGCTGCAAATCCGATCCCTCAGGCATCGTAATGGAGCTGAACCTTCCGGCGGGAACTCAGAAGAACTACAATCCTGCGCTTTTCTTTGAAGCTCTCAGGAACTCCGGCGCAGAGCCGTTCGAGCCTGCACACATCCGCCGTACCGCTATTTTATGCGGCGACGGCACAGATTTCCGGTGAGGTTAAAAAGGATATTATCAGTAAAAATATAGACGGGGGAAAAGCCTTCGACTGGGGACGTACATCGAAGGATTACGCGAAATACCGCGATATATAGTTCACCCGTGAGAGCTGGAACGGGCGCATGAGATCCTGCCGTGGGATAGGAGCCTCGCTTTCGCCCGAGGAAATTGAAAAATGGGAAAAAGAGCATATTGAAATGCTTGAAAAGAGCGTTTCTGAGGAGTTCGGAGTGCTTCATGAGGCGTCTTATGTTGTCCTGAGAAGGCGGTAGCATAGAAATTTGCAAATTTTTTCTATTTTTTTGAAAAAAACACTTGCATTTTTTCTGAAAGTATGTTATGATATAAAAGCATTTGAAGTCCGTTCGTTATGATTTTGTCATGACGGATGAGAATTAATGCCGAAAGACATTAAATCGGATAGTCCGCTGACCGTGAGCGCTGAGGTATTGACATAACTGATAACTGACCGCAGAAGCGCCGTATCTGCATCTTGTGTAAGCTGAACATGATTTGCGGAGCGGTTTATGAATGTTCGGAAATTTTAGGAGGAAATTAAAATGGATGCACTCAAACTCATCAGCAACTCAAGCATGAAGGAAAATGTTCCGCAGTTTAACGTAGGTGATACTGTAAAGGTTCACGTTCAGATCAAGGAAGGCGACAAGAGCCGTATCCAGATCTTCGAGGGAACTGTTATCGCCAAGAAGCACGGCGGCATCAGCGAGACTTTCACCGTAAGACGTGTTGCACACGGCTGCGGTATCGAAAGAGTATTCCCGCTCCACTCTCCTGTCGTTGACAAGGTAGAGGTAGTAAGATACGGTAAAGTCCGCAGAGCTAAGCTCTACTACCTCAGAGACAGAGTCGGAAAGGCTGCAAAGGTCAAGGAGCAGATCCGCTAAAAGGCGCAGACAGAGTTCGGGCAGAGTCTATCTGCCTGACTCGTCTTCTTTCCTCAGAGGGACGCAAAGTCCCTTTTTTGCTACATATCCGGAAACGGAAATAATGCCGGAGGTCAATAAATGGAAGATAATAATAATGTAATAAAAGACGAAAAGCAGCTTGATGAGGAGCTGAATGAGGCGGAGAATACCGCTGATGAGGCTGTGGATGAGGCTGCCGCGGCGGAAGCCGACGAAGCGGAGGATGACGAGAACATCGAGGAATACAGAAAGGCTCTCGAAAAGAGAAAGCGCTTCGCTGAGGATATCTTCGACATAATCGAATCCACCATCATAACAGTATTCGTGATAGTTCTGATCTTTACCTATCTTCTCCATCCTGTCAATATCAAGGGACACTCTATGGAGCCTACACTTTACGGCAGCGACAGGATCTTTATGACAACAGTATACTTTGGTATCGACAACGGCGATATTCTTGTTATCGACAATAATGCGGTATACCTCATCGACGATAACGGCGATCCGTACAAGGCTGACGTTCCGAACAATCCTATCGATGAGTGCATCATCAAGAGAGTTATAGCCTGCGGCGGTCAGACAATAGATATCGATGACTCTGATCCTAACAACTGCAAGGTAATAGTTGACGGAAAGGTCATTGACGAGCCTTACATCAAGGAAAGCGCAAAGACAACGAGTTCAGGCGCATTCTTAGGAAAGTTCCCGTTCACTGTTCCGGAGGGGTATTACTTCGTAATGGGCGACAACCGAGAGAATTCTTCCGACAGCCGGAGCGGATATGTCGGACTTATAAAGAAGGATCAGATCTACGGAAAAGCAATAGTCAGGTATTCTCCTCTTAAAGAGTTCAAGTTCCTGTTCAATTCTGACAGCAAATCGTCTGATGAAAGGGAATGATCTTCGGCGCAGGCTTTTGCGCGAAGCCGGAGACCTTGCGGAGATGCTCATAATTTCAATGTTCATAGTGAGCCTTGTATTTACATATGTATTCAGGGTAACTGACGTGACAGGGATTTCCATGAGCACTACGCTGAATGAGGGCGACAGGATCGTCATGACCTCATGGTACAGCGTTCCGAAGCAGGGCGATATAGTAGTCATAAATGCCCGGCACACTGTTACTTATGACAGCAGCGGAGAGCTCATAGAGGGCAGGGGAACAGGCCAGTATATCGTCAAAAGAGTGATCGCAGCCGGCGGTCAGATCGTGGATATCGACTTTGAGCGCGGCAAGGTATATGTCGATGACAAGGAGCTTGATGAGCCGTATATAAGCGGACTCACCCACCTTGACGAGGGTGCGTTCTCTGAGCATTACCCTGTGACTGTACCGAAGGGTCATGTGTTCGTAATGGGCGACAACAGGCGTGATTCACGCGACAGCCGCGACAGCGATCTCGGATTTGTCCCTGAGGATGATATCGAGGGAAAGGTCGTATTTATACTTTCGCCCATGAAGCATTTTGGTTTTGTTGACTGATCGGAGGTATTAGTGGATACAGCAGATATGAAGCAGATACAGTGGTTCCCGGGGCATATGGCAAAGACCCGGAGACTAATTTCGGCTAACCTCAAGCTTGTTGATGCAGTGGTCGAGATAGTGGATGCGAGAACTCCTCTCAGCAGCCGAAATCCCGAAATGGACCGAATGACAAAAGGAAAGCCAAGACTTGTACTGCTGAATAAGAGTGACCTTGCCGATGACAGGGCGACTCATATGTGGATAAACTATTTCAGAAGAAGCGGGGCGGAAGCTCTTGCCATAGACTGCAAGTCCGGAAAGGGACTTAAAAACGTGCTTCCCACAGTACGCACAAAGGTGCTTGCGGAGCTTATGGAGAAGCGCGAAAAAGCCGGGATGACAGGCGCTGTTGTCAGGCTGATGATCGTGGGAATACCCAATGTCGGCAAGTCCTCACTGATAAACAGGCTTGCCGGTGGAAAACGCGCTAAGGTCGAGGACAGACCGGGAGTTACACGCACCAAGCAGTGGGTGAAGCTTGAGGGCAGCGCTGAACTGCTCGATATGCCGGGAGTTCTGTGGCCAAAATTCGAGGATCAGGAGGCAGCCCTCAGGCTTGCCTTCACAGGTGCTATAAGTGATGAAATCCTCGATATTGAAACACTTGCAATGAAGTTGCTTGTATTTCTCGCGGAGGAATATCCTCAGTCGCTTGCTGAACGCTACAAGCTTGAAATCTCTCCGGAAGACACCGGGCTTCAGCTTCTTGAAAAAGTCGGCAGAAAGCGCGGGATGATGATATCCGGAGGCGAGATAAACACTGAAAGAGCGGCAATAACCGTTATCGACGAATTCAGGAGCGGAAAACTTGGAAGGATAACCCTTGAGCTTCCCGCTAAAAAGGAGAACTGATGGCAAGGACTGTACTCCACAAGGATCTTTTTGACTACGATAACGCGATCAGGGGAAGCTATCCTGTGATATGCGGAGTTGACGAAGCCGGCAGGGGACCGCTTGCCGGGGATGTCTATGCGGCGGCAGTCGTGCTTGACAATGATACACTGATAGATTATCTCAATGACAGCAAAAAGCTCTCTGAGAAGCGCCGTGAGGAACTGTACGGCGTCATTACAGACAAAGCGCGGGCTTATTGTATTGCAACTGCTTCTGTCGAGGAGATCGACAGGATGAACATACTGAACGCTGCGATGCTTGCAATGAAAAGAGCAGTCGAAGGACTTGGTATAACCCCTGACATAGCGCTGATCGACGGAAACCGTCTTCCGGAACTGAGCTGTGAGATGCAGTATGTTATAAAGGGCGATGCTACCTCTGCGTCTATCGCGGCAGCGTCGGTGCTCGCAAAGGTAGCAAGGGACAGATATATGCGTGATATAGCCGAAAAGTACCCGCAGTACGCCTTTGAGCAGCATAAGGGATACGGCACGAAGCTGCACTACGAAATGATCGAAAAATACGGCATATCTGCCGTTCACCGCAGGACATTCCTGAAAAAGCTCTATGACAAGAAGTGAGACAGGCAAGCTCGGTGAGGAGAGCGTTTGCTCATACCTCAGGGAGCGCGGATATACGATCGTCGTCCGGAATTATCGCATAAAGGGCGGCGAGATAGATATTATCGCTGAAAACGGCGATTATTTGGCGTTTGTTGAGGTGAAGTCGCGTAGGCCGGACAGTCTTGTAAGCGGCTTTGAAGCAGTAAACAAACGCAAACGCGGTCTTATTATAAAGACTGCGGCTGAGTTCTGCAACCGTCACCGAAGCGTTTTGCAGCCGCGATTTGACGTCGCGCAGGTAATAATAAGCGGGGAGCGTGTGCTCAGCGTTGATTACATCGAAAATGCCTTTGATACAACAGGCTACAATTTCATATTCTGAAGGGTGATATTATGTATTACAACAGCACAAGAAACAGCGGCGTAAAGGTAAGCAGCGCTGAGGCTATTACTCAGGGCATCTCCGCAGAGGGCGGACTTTTCGTCCCCGAGAGCATACCGGAGCTTACTCAGGATGAGATCATTAAGATCGGCAAAATGAGCTATGCTGACAGAGCGGCTTATGTTTTTGCTAAGTATCTTACCGATTTTACTGATGCTGAGATACGCTACTGTACCGATAATGCCTATTCTGCGAAGAATTTCGAGACTGAGAGTATTTCAGAGATCGCTCATCTTTTTGACGGTACCTATATGCTTGAACTCTGGCACGGACCTACCTGTGCATTCAAGGATATGGCTCTCCAGATACTTCCTTATTTCCTGACTACCTCTGCAAAGAAGATCAACCTTGACAAGAAGATAGTTATACTCGTTGCCACATCCGGTGATACAGGAAAGGCTGCTCTTGAAGGCTTCAAGGACGTTGAGGGTACTTCGATCATGGTATTTTATCCAGAGGACGGTGTAAGTCCAATGCAGAAGCGCCAGATGAAGACTCAGGAAGGCTCGAATGTCGGAGTATGCGCTATAAAAGGAAATTTTGACGACTGCCAGAACGGTGTCAAGGCAATATTTACCGATGAGGAAGTCAAGAAAAGGCTTGAAGCCAATGGAATGATGTTCTCCAGTGCGAACTCGATCAACTGGGGACGTCTTGTACCGCAGGTAGTATATTATGTTTCGGCTTATGCTGAGCTCGTCAAGGACGGCGAAATATCGCTCGGCGACAAGATAAACATAGTAGTTCCTACCGGAAACTTCGGCAATATTCTTGCAGCTTACTACGCAAAGCACATGGGCATACCTGTAAACAAACTGATTTGTGCTTCTAACATCAACAATGTACTGACTGATTTCATAAATACAGGTGTTTATGACAGGAACAGAAAATTCTACGCAACAGTTTCACCTTCAATGGACATTCTCATTTCAAGCAATCTTGAAAGACTTCTTTATCTCATGACGGGCAGGGACGATGCTCAGATAAGAGAGTGGTTCGGGAAGCTTTCCTCTGAGGGAAGATATGAGGTGACGGACGACGTCAAAGCAAAGCTTCGGGATGAGTTCTGTGCCGGTTACTGTGACGATGCTCAGACAAAGGCTACTATACGCGATATTTACGAAAAATACGGTTATACCTGCGACACTCATACAGCAGTAGCTGTGAAGGTATACAATGATTACAAGGCTGCTACCGGCGATACCACTAAAACTGTAATTGCATCAACGGCAAGCCCCTACAAGTTCAGTGCAGCCGTTCTTGAAGCACTCGAGGGCAGTGTTTCTGATATAGATGAATACGACAAGGTAGACCGTATCGCAGAGCTTTCCAAGCTTGATATCCCGGCAGCTCTTGCTGATCTCAGAAACAAGCCGGAGCGTTTCAGCGACGTTATAGAAAAGGCTGACCAGAAGGATTACGTTCTCGGAAAGCTTGGCGTATGAGCCTGTATACTATAGGCGATCTTCACCTCTGCTTCAGCGATCCATCCAAGACGATGAGCATATTCAACGGCTGGCAGGATTATCAGGAGAAGATAGAGAAGAACTGGCTCTCAGCCGTCAAGCCGGATGATACGGTCGTACTTGCAGGGGATATTTCATGGGGAATGTCTCTTCAGCAGGCACTTCCTGATTTTCAGTTCATTGAACGGCTTCCGGGACAGAAAATAATACTCAAGGGCAACCATGACTACTGGTGGACGACAATGCGGAAAATGGAAGATTTTCTCTTAGTTGAGGGGATAAGCTCTGTTAAGATACTGCATAACAACCACTATGTATATGGCAATTTCGGTATATGCGGAACACGCGGCTGGGTGAACGGCACCGGAGGCAAGGACGAGCAGGACGAAAAGGTCCTCAGGCGCGAGGTGCAGCGGCTTGAAACTTCGATAAAGTCAGCCGTTGATGCGGGGCTTGACCCTCTTGTGTTCCTGCATTACCCGCCGATATTTGCCAATAATTTCAATTACGACATACTTGATATCCTTTATCGCTATAAGATAAAGAAATGCTATTACGGTCATATTCACGGTCGTTCAGCGCACGAATTATGTGTTCAGGGCTTTTATGACGACATAGATTTTCACTTGATCGCCGGAGATTTTTTGCAATTTGCACCAGAATTAGTGTTATGATTTGTGCAATATGTAGAAGTGCTGGAATTTAGTGGAAAAATCTTCTCAAATGTGGTATAATATTTCAAGTATGTTATTTATAATTAATGGAAGGACTTATAATCATGAGCTTAAAATCATCAAACAAGACAGATATTAATACTACCGAGTTAGTTATCACCATTGATGCTGATACCTTTGAGGCTGCTGTTGAAAAGGAATATCAGCGACAGAAGAAGAACATCCAGATCAAGGGCTTTAGAAAGGGTAAGGTTTCCCGTAAGCTTGCTGAGAGGGAGTTCGGTGAGGGTGCTTTCTATGAGGGCGCTATCAACTCGCTCCTCGGACCCGAGATCGACGCGGCAGTAAAAGAGACAAACCTCGTTCTCGTTGACAGACCCAGCGTAGAGATCACCTCTATCGACAAGGAGTCAGGAGTTGAGCTCAAGGCTATCTGCATCACTAAGCCTGAGATCGAGATCAACGACTATAAGGGCATCGCTGTTCCTAAGAAGGTTGCTGAGATCACTGAGGAGGATATCAACAAGCAGATCGATATCATCAGAAAGAAGAATGCCCGTATTGTTTCCGTTGACGACAGACCCGCTCAGATCAACGACGAGGTAATCATTGACTTCGAGGGCTTCTTCGGCGACGAGGCATTTGACGGCGGCAAGGGTGAGGATCATCCGCTCCGTCTTGGCAGCGGTCAGTTCATTCCCGGCTTCGAGGATCAGATCGTTGGACACAATATCGGCGATGAGTTCGATGTTGTAGTTACATTCCCTGAGGACTATCAGATGACTGATTACGCCGGCAAGGAAGCTACATTCAAGACCAAGCTCAAATCCATCAGCTATGAGGAGCTCCCCGAGATCAACGATGAGCTCGTTAAGGACGCTACTGAATTTGATACCGTTGAGGAATACAGAAACGACATCAAGGCAAAGCTCGAAGAAGCTGCTGTTAATTCTGCTGATGCTTCCTTCGAGAATGCTCTCATGAACAAGCTCATCGAGAAGGTAGACGCACCTATCCCGAATTGTATGTATGAGCAGAGAATCGACGCACTCATGCGTTCATTTGAACAGCAGCTCCGTCAGCAGGGCATGGATCTCAAGCTCTACTTCCAGTACACAGGCATGGATATGGATTCCTTCAGAGATACCTACAGAGACAGAGCTGAGAATGAGGTCAAGCTCCGCCTTGCACTTGAAAAGATCGCAGAGCTCGAGAATATTGAGATAAGCGATGAGGATGTAAACAACGGTCTTGCAGATCTTGCAGCAGCTAACAAGATTGACGTTGAAACTGTCAAGAAGATCATTCCACTTGACGATTATATAACAGATCTTAAGGTACAGAAGGCAGTTGCACTTGTCAAGGAGAACGCTGTGGTTGACAATTCCTCTGCTGAGGAAAGCACCGACGCTGAATGACAGCATTCGGGCTTATCCGACAAATACCGCGTTAAATAGCAATATTTTTATTGTCCCACAGCACATTCCGTGGGACAATAGTTTTTAAGAAAGGATGATGAACAATGAGCGTATTGATACCTTATGTTGTTGAACAGACAAGCAGAGGTGAGAGATCATATGATATCTTCTCACGACTCCTTAATGACAGGATTATAATGCTCTCAGATCAGGTCAGCGACGCTACTGCAAGCGTTGTCGTAGCACAGCTCCTTTATCTTGAAAGCCAGGATACCGAGAAGGATATCTCTCTGTATATCAACAGCCCCGGCGGTTCAGTGACCGCAGGCATGGCGATCTACGACACAATGAATTATATAAAGTGTGACGTTTCCACCATATGTATAGGTATGGCTGCTTCTATGGGAGCTTTCCTGCTTTCAGCAGGTACAAAGGGCAAACGCTTTGCTCTCCCGAACAGCGAGATCATGATCCATCAGCCACTTATAGGCGGAGGACTTGGTGGTCAGCAGACCGATATCATGATCCACGCTAAAAATCTTGAAAGAACAAGAGACAAACTTGAAGCGATACTTGCAGAGAATACCGGAAAGACACTTGAACAGATCCATGCCGACTGCGAGCGCGATAATTATATGACCGCTCAGGAGGCACTTGAATACGGTCTTATAGATAAAGTTATAGCAAAAAGGTAGGTTTTATAAATGGCTGAAGCATTTAAGTCCTGTAGCTTCTGCGGAAAGGGCGAAAACAGGGTTCATAGTATGTTTTCCGCAGGCAACGCTAATATATGCGATGAATGCGTATGCTACTGCTATGAAATGATATATGGTCCGGGTATCGCGAAGGCTCAGAAAAAAGCAGCCAAAAAGGACGGAAATCAGTCTCTTTCAACGATGAAGCTGCTCAAGCCGCGCGAGATCAAGGAATTCCTCGATGATTACGTTATCGGTCAGGACGATGCGAAGATATCGCTTGCCGTGGCGGTATACAATCATTATAAGCGTATACTTAGCCAGGAGGCTAACGACCAGAGCAAGGATCCAGGCGACGGAGTTGAGCTCCAGAAGAGCAATGTCCTGCTTCTCGGTCCTACAGGTGTCGGAAAGACATTCCTTGCGCAGACTCTTGCGAAGCTCCTTAACGTTCCGTTTGCTATCGCTGATGCAACAACGATCACAGAGGCAGGCTATGTAGGTGATGACGTTGAGAACGTACTGCTAAGACTGATACAGGCGGCTGATTTTGATATCAAGGCAGCCGAGCGCGGTATCATCTATATCGACGAGATCGACAAGATAGCGAGGAAGTCCGAGAATACGTCGCTCACCCGTGATGTAAGCGGTGAGGGCGTTCAGCAGGCACTCCTGAAGATAATCGAAGGTACTGTCTCGAACGTTCCTCCGCAGGGCGGCAGAAAGCACCCGAACCAGGAGGTCATCCAGATCAACACCAAAAATATACTCTTCATCTGCGGCGGTGCATTCGACGGACTGGAGAAGCAGATACAGAAGCGTATCGGAAAGGCTCCTATTGGCTTCGGCGGAGATATCAAGCCGCACAACGTTGAGAAGGACAACATCTTCAAGAAAGTCATCCCGAAGGATCTTGTAAAATTCGGCATGGTACCGGAATTTGTCGGCAGACTTCCGGTCATAACAGTTCTCGAGGAGCTTGATGAGGCATCGCTTGTAAGGATACTCACCGAGCCTAAGAACGCGCTTATCAAGCAGTACAAGAAGCTTTTCGACTATGACGATATAGAGCTTGATGTTGATGATGATGCTCTCATCGAGATAGCTAAGAAGGCGATAGCCCAGAAGACCGGTGCCCGCGGGCTTCGCTCCATACTTGAGGGCATCCTCATGAAGACGATGTTTACTGTTCCGTCTGACGGAAGCATTGCGCGTGTTACTGTTACGGCAGACTGCGTGCTAAATGGCACTCAGCCTATACTTACCAACCGCAGGAATAAGGTCGTAACTATAGCTGTATAAAATATGTATTGGCTCTGTACCGAGGTGCAGAGCCATTTTTGTTACTTCTCAGCAGCCACAGCCGCAGCCGTTGTTGTTATTGTCGCATCCGCAGCCGTTGTTGCAGCCGCAGCCGGAGAAGAGGATGATGAAGAGGAGGATGAGAAGGATGATCCACCAGCAGTTGTTACCGTCAAAGCAAGAATTACACATAATTAAGCACTCCTTAAAGTGATGTATTTGAAGCGATTTATTGTCGCTTCATAGTACATAGTATGCTATGGTAGAAAAAGTGTTACAATTTTTTCCGCGGTCATATATTTCGACTGTTATCGCGCGGATTTCGTGGCATAATAATCTACGGAACAAAAGCTACAGGAGGAGTATTATGCTGAACACAGATAAATTTGCAAGGAAGACCCAGCGTATAATCGAGGGAGCTGTCAGGTGTGCGTCAGATCTCGGACATACTTACGTCGGCAGCGAACATCTGGTGCTCGCGATATGCGACAGCGGTTCGTCAAAGGCTGCCGATATACTTACTGAGAACGGCGCAGCATACGACGATATAAGGCGCGGTATTATCGAGCTCGTGGGGCAGGGGACGCCCTCACCGCTCAATCAGAGGTATTTCACTAACGCAGCAAAGGGCATACTTGAATCAGCCTGTACTATAGCCTCTGAGGACGGAAAGAAGCAGGTTTCCCCGGAGCATCTTCTTGCAGCAATTATTCGCGGGACAAACGGCAGTGCTTGCAGTGTTCTGAAAAGAGCAGGCGCGGATCTTAACAGAATATGTTCAGCGCTGAGTATAATTGACTCAGAGACGGTACGGAGCGATATTTATACAAATATTCTTCCGAAGCCATCCGATCTTCCGAATCTGTTCCGATACGGGAAGAATCTTACTGACCCTGCGCTTCTAAAAAAGAATGACCCGCTAATCGGGCGGGACAGGGAGGTAAGGCGCGTATTGCAGGTGCTTGCACGGAAGACAAAGAACAATCCCTGTCTTATAGGTGAAGCTGGTGTAGGAAAAACGGCTATAGTAGAAGGTGTAGCGGAGATGTTCCTGCGTGATCTGGTCCCGGAGCCATTGAAAAAGAGGTATATAATCGCTCTTGACATAGCTGCCCTGCTTTCCGGAGCAAAGTACCGCGGTGACTTTGAGGAAAGGGTAAAGGCCTGCATAGAGGAAGCTACAGAGGCAGGGAATATAATCCTGTTTATTGACGAGATCCATACTATAGTAGGTGCCGGTGCTGCGGAGGGAGCTATTGACGCTGCAAACATAATGAAGCCGCAGCTTGCGAGAGGGCAGCTCCAGATAATCGGAGCGACAACCTATGAGGAGTTCCGCAAGACTATCGAAAAAGACTCAGCGCTTGAACGCCGATTTCAGCCGGTATACGTCAATGAGCCGGAAGTTTCAGGATGTATCGAGATACTAAAGGGACTTCGTCGAAGCTATGAAAAATTCCACGGTGTTGAGATAAGCGATGAGGCGATCGGTTTGTCTGTCAATATGGCTGTGCGCTATGTTACTGAACGTTTCCTGCCGGACAAGGCGATAGATGTACTTGACGAAGCGTGTGCAAGAGCGAAGCTCAGGAACAGTTCATGTTATGTTGAGAATGAGACAGAGCTCATAGACGTAAGTAAATCCGGGCTTGATCTTAAACAGCTTGGTAAAAAGCTCAACGGCAGCGGTACCCCGAAGGTTACAGCTGCGGACATTGCCGATGTTATCTCGATGAAGACCGGTATACCTGCGAGCCGTATCACTACGGAGGAAGCGAGACAGCTCAGTGAGCTTGAAAATCGCCTTTCGGAAAGAGTTGTAGGTCATTCCTATGCCGTCAGCCGGATAACTCAGGCGATACTTCGCTCACGTTCAGGACTTCGTGACAGCGGACGTCCGACAGCCTCGTTCCTTTTTGCCGGACCAACGGGAGTAGGAAAGACAGAGCTTGCCAAGGCACTTGCAGAGTGCCTGTTCAATACAGAGAGCAGCCTGATAAGGGTCGATATGTCAGAATATATGGAGAAGCACTCAGTCTCAAAGCTTATCGGAGCGCCTCCCGGTTATGCAGGCTATGACGACACAAGCATGACACTGTGTGAGAGGGTAAGGCGTAATCCCTACTCTCTGATACTTTTTGACGAGATAGAAAAGGCTGACAGTGAAGTGCTGAACATTCTTCTGCAGATCCTTGACGACGGCATACTCACAGATTCGTCCATGCGCCGGGTGAGCTTCCGGAGCTGTATAATAATAATGACATCCAACGTCGGAGCGGAGGAGGTCTGCGGCAAGGGAGCAGTTGGCTTCGGCGCATCGGGAAGTACCTGTGAGGACAGGGTAGCGGAGCGTATAAGGAGCCGTTTTTCTCCGGAATTTATAAACAGGATAGATGAGATGATAGTTTTTCGTCAGCTCGGTCAGGAGGATCTTGTGAAGATAAGTCAGCTTGCGCTTGACAATCTGAAAAAGCGTGCAGAGGGCGTAGGTATAGCGCTCAGCTATTCGCCGGAGGTTATTGACGCAGTTGCACGGACGCGGGAGACAGAGCGTTATGGAGCGAGACCGATAAAGCGCCGGGTAACTGAGCTTATAGAGAACGAGCTTGCGCAGATGATAGTTGATTCGAGCATCACGAGCGGTGAACAGGTCAGAGTTGAAATGTCGGACGATGGGATAAGTTTTAAGAAGGGGATAGTTGTATAATTCAGAGCCCCTCAAGATCAAATTCCGGAACATATTTGTCTGAAGCTGAGGTATTTTCCTGAGTGAAGCCGTTCAGTCCGAGCTCGGAGGCACGTCTGACTACACTATTATATTCCATTTTAGTGACACGTCGCCGGAGCTCCGGGAGCGAATCGGGGATAAAGTCAAACGGAGTATACTGGTTCATGATGCTGACAAGGACATTGTCCGGCGAGGTATTTGCAGCGATCCACTCCATAATTCTGATAGAATCATGTCTGTTTGCCGGAAGAACAAGATGTCGGATGACCGTACCTTTCATAAGACCGCCCTCGCTGTTATAGACGAGCCTTCCGGTCTGCGAAATCATGGCAAGCACAGTTTCCGAGGCGTATACAAAATAGTCAGGAGCGGATGAATATCTTGCAGATACTTCCGGGGAAAAATACTTTATATCCGGCAGATAAATGTCGATATATCCATTGAGCATAGCGATAGTATCAGGCAGCTCATAGCCTCCGGAGTTATAGACAACAGGTATTTCGAGGCGGCTGCGGACTATATCGAGTGCGTTTATAATAAGCGGAACAAAATGCGTAGGCGTAACAAGTTCAATATTATCCGCACCGTTATCCTGTAATCTGAGGAAAACATCTGAAAGGCGCTGAACGCTTATCCCTGTACCATAAAGCTCGTTGCTGATAATATTATTCTGGCAGAATTTACAGTGCAGACTGCACCCTGAGAAGAAAACTGTCCCGGCGCCGTTTTTATATGAAATACAAGGCTCCTCCCACTTGTGCAGGGAAGCTTTTGCTGCATAGATAACATTGCTTTCTCCGCAGAATCCTTTGCCGGAGGTACGGTCAGCACCGCATTTTCGCGGACAAAGTCGGCAGCTTTTGAAGATCAGATCGGTATCCATAATTATCCCTCCAAATGAAACAGGCTGTGGAATACAGCCCGTTCAGTTTCAGAACATTTTCTTGTAATCGGTGTAAAGCTGCTGTGCAGCCGCCTCTAAATCAGCCTTTCCGTAAAGGACAAGGTTGCTGACCTCGGTGAATTTGTCAATGATATCGGCGTCTTCGAGTATCGGATCCATTTTATCTATCAGGTTATTCTCATCCATGACGACAGAGGCATCGTACTGTATACCCACAAGCAGTTCAGCTTCATCGAGAGTATTCTTAGCAGTTTCGCTTAGAGGGATACCTTTTTCAACACCCTGCAACAGAGCCATTTCCTTGCTGTTCAGAAGGAAATCGAGCAGCATCCCTGCCTCACGCGGGTGCTCGGTATTTTTGCTTACAGCATAAAGAGTAGCCGGCTTTGCATACCATCCCTCACCGCTTTTGTCAGCGGAGAAAGCAGTGTAAGGTGCTGCAACTATTTCATAGCCGTTTTTTATAGCTGTTCCGCAATAGTTATTGGCATCACTGACCCAAGCGATAGTACCGGCATACATACCGGTATTGATGTTTAGTCTTTCATAGAATTCGACCTGAGGGATGATCTTCTTTTCAACGAGATCGGTATAGAATTTCAGCATAACTTCGAGATCATCAGCGTTGAAGTTCAAGCCGCCGTCATCATTGAGTATACTTTTTCCGGTGACCTGTTCGGCGTAGGCGATACAGTAGAGCCATATTGATTTTTCTGCGCCGGAAAGCGGATAAACACCATCCGGACTCATGACCTTTGCAGCGTTATTCAGGTCATCCCATGTCTGCGGGACTGTCAGTCCATATTTTTCGTAAACTGATTTGTTGATATAGACAGTCTCAGCGTTCATAGCGATAGGTATGCCATTGAGAATACCGTTGACCCTTCCGTAATTTAGAACCTCTGGAGCAAAGCT
>CAMOXW010000023.1 GCA_946629405.1 uncultured Ruminococcus sp. | reverse complement strand
GGAGCCTTGACAGCAACGCAGGTAAAGGTGCCGCGCAGCTTGTTTACGATCAGCGTCGAAAGCGCCTCGACTTCAACGTCCTCAGCGATGATAACGAGCTTCTTGCCTGTCTTTACGATCTGCTCGAGCAGCGGAAGGATCTCCTGTATGTTTGAAATCTTCTTATCGGTGATGAGCACCAGCGCATCGTCGATCACAGCCTCCATCTTCTCGGTATCGGTCACCATGTAGGGCGAAAGATAGCCGCGGTCGAACTGCATACCCTCAACGACCTCGCTGTAGGTCTCGGCAGTCTTGCCCTCCTCGATGGTGATAACTCCGTCGGAGGATACCTTATCCATAGCATCGGCGATAAGCTCGCCCACCTTCTCGTCAGCCGAGGAAACAGTGGCGACTCTTGCGATATCTGCCGAGCCCTCTATTTTCTTGGAATTGGCAACGATCTGCTCAACAGCAGCATCAACAGCCTTTGCGATGCCCTTCTTTACTACCATCGGGTTAGCGCCCGCAGCGATGTTCTTCATGCCCTCGCGCACCAGTGCCTGAGCAAGCAGTGTCGCGGTAGTCGTGCCGTCGCCGGCTGCATCGTTGGTCTTTGTAGCGACCTCCTTGACGAGCTGAGCGCCCATATTCTCGAAAGCGTCCTCGAGCTCGATATCCTTAGCGATAGTAACGCCGTCATTAGTGATGAGGGGAGCGCCGAACTTCTTGTCGAGAACGACATTTCTGCCCTTAGGTCCCATAGTTATTCTTACAGTGTCAGCAAGCTTGTCGATGCCTGCCTGGAGCGCATTTCTTGCGTCTGCGCCGTACTTTATATCCTTAGCCATAATTATCTACTCCTTTAATCCAATTTTTAATGCGTAATTAATTGTTTTCTCTTACGCTCACAAATCAAACATTTCAATCTATCCGCCGTAAGCCGATATCTTAAATTCAGAATTATTAATTAGTAAACGACTGCGAGGATGTCTTCCATTTTAACGATGATGTACTCCTCACCCTCGAGCTTGACGTTGGTACCGGAATACTTGGAGATGAGGATCTTGTCGCCCTTCTTTACTTCCATTTTAACGTCAGCGGTTCCGGGGCCTACCTCGATGACCTCGGCGAATTCGGGTTTTTCCTTAGCTGAGCCTGTGAGAATGATACCGCCAGAAGTTGTTTCTTCGGCTTCTGCCATTTTAACTACAACTCTGTCCTGTAAAGGTTTGATAGTCATAATATATACCTCCTGAAATAGAATTACTTAGCTTTCTTAGCACTCTCTTTCTCTGAGTGCTAATTATATTTTACCACCTTTTTGCAATAAATCAAGAGTTTTCTTAAAGCTTTCACAATTTTTGGAATTTTGCACTATTTGTTGAAAACTCTGTTGATACTTTTACGTCAGTTTTACTGCTTTCCGGCAAAAACAAAAACGGCTGTTAAGGTACAGCCGTTTCTATGAATATGAACAAGCCTAATTGGTAGTTTGCTGCAAAAGATCGTCCATAGTAACTGGTATCAGCTTTATATCCTGCTTCAGATAGCGCCTCATCACAACGAGGTCGGATATATTCACGCTTCCGTCTGTGAGGACGTCCGCACTTTCGAGCTGGAGATCATTGAGGTAAAGCTCACCGAAAAGCTTGCGCTTTAGTATAATATAATCAAAGCAGTCCACAGTGCCGTCACCGGTAAGGTCGCCGGAGCACTGGGGAACTATCTTGTATCTCTGCGGGATATATTCGCCTGCCAGTTCGCCGTCATAATCAATGAGAAGCATTGACCAGTACCAACCGTAATCGCTGTTTTCCTCATGGCACACGCCCACGCCGATATAATCAAAATCAACGTTTCTTTCGGTTTTTTCGCCGGTCACGGAATCAGTTTTCACGATAACGTTCATAATTGATTTCCAGTGCGGCTCGGAATTTTTCCACTGCTGGAAGGTCGCTTCTGCCGTTGGGAAACAAGCAGCTATATTCTCGGCTGCGTTAGCGTAGGGAACAACATTCTGATCGATGACCGTGCTGAACTTCAAAGGGTTGCCGTCATCACCAAGTATCGGACGGTAGTGATCCCATTTCTCGATAAGCTCTCTTGAACGGACGTTAGCCCTGTCGTTGAGATAGGGAACAGCCTTCAGCGGCTTGAGACCTGCTTCGGCTCGTGCTTCATTGACCAGGACTACAATACGGTCAGCAAGCTCCGGCAGGGTAAGCTCCTCCTCCGCGCTGGAGGTCGTCATCGGAGCGCAGCATATACAGCACATAACAGCAGCCATAGCCGCAGACAGCAGCCTTCTTGCCAAAATACTGAATGCCTTCATACATTGCGCCTCCTCTCTACGGAATATTCTGTGAAGATTATACAAACTGGAAACATCCGGGTATCCGGATGATCTCACCAAAATTGTTCTATGATAATTCTATCACAAGTCCGACCAATTTAAAAGGGGTGAACGGCGTATTTGTAGGAAATGTCAATAAAATTCTCCGATTTGTACAAACAAAATAATTACCCGGAGTATAAAGCTCTTTTTATTATCCGAGAGTGCCTGTTATTCAGCTTCTTCCGGCTCGTCAGGGAACAGCTCAACTATCTTCTGGTAGTGCCTGTCAACAGCCGTGAGAACGACATCCACAAGACTGATTATCTGCGGAGCAACGCCCTCGCCGTGTACGAAGCCTCTGTAGCTGACAGTCAGCTCACCGTCAAAGTCAATGAACATCTTGCAGCCGAAAACCTCCGGGTCAGCATTGAAGGCATTCATACGGAGCATGAGCGAATGTGTGGCATTTGTGACATGGACTATGTGTCCCGCCATGATAGTAACGACCTGGTTTTCCTCATTGTAGCTGATAAAAACGAGCGGTGCAGCCTGTTTGCTCGGGAGTGCGAGGTGGAGCCAGATAACGTTCTCATTCTCATCTGAGGTCTTGTACTTCAGGTTCTGACTGTCGAAAAATCCTGCGATCTGTTTTATTGTATTGTTCATAGGAAATATCCTCCTGTGCTTTTGAAATTTGTGCAATTTTATTATAGCATGAATGGAGCATTTTGTCAAGATAAATATTCAACCCGATCACGGCGGAAGAATCTGCTTCTGTAAAAAAATACCACGGAGGTCACATCTCCGCGGTATTTCTTTTGTTTATATCTGCACCAGAATATCGTCCGGCAATGTCACGACTTGGTATAATTACCCCCTCAGCGCAACACGCCTGATCTTGCCGCTGATAGTCTTGGGAAGCTCGTCGCGGAACTCAACGATACGCGGATATTTGTACGGAGCAGTATGCTTCTTTACATAGTTCTGGATCTCCTTTTTCAGCTCATCTGTGCCGACAGTGCCCTTTGTGAGCACGATAGAAGCCTTTACCACCTGACCTCTTATCGGGTCGGGAGCTGCGCTTACACCACATTCAAGCACATAGGGAAGCTCCATGATAACGCTCTCGATCTCGAACGGTCCGATGCGGTAGCCGGAGGACTTGATAACATCGTCAACACGTCCGACATACCAGAAATATCCGTCCTCGTCCTTCCACGCAGTATCGCCGGTGTGATACATACCGTCGTGCCATACCTCGGAGGTCTTCTCCTCATCGCGGTAGTAGCCGAGGAAAAGTCCTGCGGGAACATTCTTGTCGGTGCGGATGATTATTTCGCCGGTCTCACCGGTCTTTACGGGATTTCCGTCCGGATCAACTATATCAACGTCATAGAGAACACTCGGCTTGCCCATTGAGCCGGGACGGCAGGTCATACCAACGAAGTTTCCGATTGAGAGGGTGGTTTCAGTCTGACCGAAGCCCTCCATGAGCTTTACGCCGGTAGCCTTGAGGAACTGATTGTATACCTCCGGGTTGAGCGCCTCACCTGCGACTGTTGCGTACTTGATAGAGCTGAGGTCGAACTTTGAGAGATCCTCCTTGATGAAGAAGCGGTACATCGTGGGGGGAGCGCAGAATGTGGTGATGTTGTACTTCTTGAACATCGGGAGTATCTTATTGGCATCGAAGCGGTCGAAGTCGTATACGAAGATGCAGGTCTCGCTGAGCCACTGACCATAGAGCTTGCCCCAG
>CAMOXW010000022.1 GCA_946629405.1 uncultured Ruminococcus sp. | reverse complement strand
TCCAGTAAGAAGTATGATGAGATCGTAAAGGACTGGAACAAAAAGAAGCCTAAATACGATAAAATGATAAAAGAATATTCACAAAAGATAGTTACTCTTAACGGGCAGATCGAGGAACTGATAATGGAGCGAATCGGCGACCGCGAACACGCCAAGGTCTATAATTCAATGCTCGAAAAGTGTGAAGCCGAGATAGCGGAGTTGACGCAGAAGATAGAGGATTGCAGGAAGTTCGACGAACTCAGCAAGAAGCGCCGCGACGAACTGATGTCCACAGCAGAGCTGCTTGACGAGGTGCTCCTCGAACCGTACATCTCGGATGCGAATACGCGACTGCTCGTCCGCAAGATAAACGTCCACGAAAACGAAGACGGCAGCCTTGATGTGACCCTTGAATTCAACGGTGATTTCAAGGATTCGAGCACGGTGTGCTTTGAGATCAATGAACAGGTATGAAAATAGCCGCAGGCAGACCTGCGGCTATTTTATATGTCGGCATACACATGAAATACAACTTTTGCGCCTCATTACCTGGTACCAAGATAGGAATAGAAGAGAGCAAAAGAAAAAAGTCCGAATAATCGGACTTTTTGAATGCGGTATCAATATTAAATAGATGACTCTCATACGCAGAAAACCATTCGCGTCCCAGAAAAACTGAGACGCAAAACTGAGTGCGCCCGCTCGGCGCTGGTGCGGATGGCAGGACTTGAACCTGCACACCTTACGGCATCAGAACCTAAAGATACAGCAACGCCATTGGAACAAATGTTCTTTTGTTTGACTAAACCCATTATAGCACGTATTTCCGTGGATGTCAAGTAGTTTTTGAAAAGTTTTTGAACTGAGTTCTTCTGCATATCTTTCCAATTGAAGTGTAATGAAATATGTATTCTCGAAGGTCGCAAGACAGGCGGACATCGACACTTTATTCTATAATATATGCCTTATAACCGAAATAGTCGTATAAATATTAATATTTTTTCTTCTGTATCGAAAAAACTTCTTGACTATATAAACTTTCTAAGGTATAATAGTACAGAGGTGATGTTATGATACTTAGACCTGATTACATTAACGCAATAGAGCCTTTTATAGATTCTCCTGTTGTAAAGATACTTGCGGGAGTTCGCCGCTGCGGCAAGTCCACTATACTCGAAATGGTCGCGGCTGAACTTGAAAAGCGAGGCGTTGCAAAGGAAAACATAATCGAGCGCAGATACAGCGAAATTATGTATGACGACTTTTCCACCAAGGAGATGTACTCCGACATTAAAACTGCAATCTCGAATAAAGGACGCTGCTATTTGCTCCTTGATGAATTACAGGAAATAAAGGGCTGGGAAAAGGTAGTCAACGACCTGCTTGAAAACAGCAATGTCGATATCTATGTCACAGGCTCAAACAGCAAGCTGATGTCGAGCGAGATATCCACATATCTCACGGGCAGATATGTGACTATTCCCGTTTATACGCTCTCGCTTCGTGAATATCTGACGTTCAAGGATAAGGACGAGTCGCAGGCGAGAGACGTGTTCGATGAATATGTTCAGTATGGAGGCTTTCCTATTGTGGGGATCAGCAGTTTCGATACTAAGTCAGCATATCAGGTAGTTGACGGTATATATGCTTCTGTCATTACGCGCGATATCTCCAAGCGTCATAAGATACGCAATAAGGAGCTTTTTGACAGAGTGGTCCGATACGTTATCGAAAACGTAGGTATGACCTTCTCGGCTAATACCATTGTGAAATTCCTTAAAAACGAGAATCGCAGTCTTTCTGTTGAGACTATCTACAACTATCTGAAGTGGCTGGTTGAAGCGTTCATCATTTATCCTTGTCAGCGTTACGACCTTCAGGGTAAGGCAGTGCTCAAAACTCAGGAAAAATACTATCTTTCTGATATTTCTATCAAGTACAGTCAGATGGGCTTCGATACAAAAATGATTTCAGCTGTATTCGAGAATATAGTGTACCTCGAAATGAAGCGCAGGGGTTATGATGTCTACATTGGCAAGAACAACACCAAAGAGATAGACTTCGTTGCTGTCCGCAGAGATGAAAGGATATATGTTCAGGTCTGCGTTCAGCTGCCCGACGGTTCAGATCGCGAGACTGCAAACCTTATGGAAATAAAGGATCACTATCACAAATATGTGGTGTGCCGTGATCCGCTGGCATTAGGTAACGACAACGGCATAGAGATAGTGCATATAGCAGACTTCCTGATGCGTGACAACTGGTAAAAGGAGAATTGCAATGAATATTGATAAGGCACTTTATACGGGACGTCCCTCGGACGAGCGTTCCGAAGTTGAAATGGCTATATACGAAAGGCTTGATTCGCTCGGTATCGAGTACAAGAGAGCTGACCACGACCACGCTGATACTATGGAAGATTGTCTTGCTATTGAGAAGGTACTCGGTGCTAAGATATGCAAGAACCTTTTCCTCTGCAACCGTCAAAAGACCAGCTTCTATATGTTGCTGATGCCTGGAGATAAGCCGTTCAAGACAAAGTTCCTCACCTCGCAGTTGAACTGTGCACGTTTATCATTTGCGGAGGCTGATAAGATGCAAGAATTTCTGCATACTATTCCGGGCTCGGTCTCTGCTCTTGAACTGATATTTGATACTGATAACAACATTCAGCTTGTTATAGATAACAATCTTATGAGTGATGAATACATCTGCGGTCACCCGGGCATCAATACATCAACAGTACGCCTTCTCCGTGAGGATATGCTGAAATATGTCCGCGCGGCTAAGCATGAGCCAACTTTTATTGATCTGCCGACGGAGTGATCTATGCGGATTTTTACACCAGAGTTCGATAACGAAGCTGCTATCAGGTCCTACGAGGCGGAGCATAAAAAGTATCAGATGCACGCTGAATATATGCCTGCTTTCTCTGTTCAGCTAACAATACCCAAACTACCATTTATGAAGAATGAGCAAAAAGCTCCCCGAATCACTCGGGGAGCTTTGCTCTATTCTGTCAGTATTCTTCTCATCAGGCAGAGGTCAAATACATCAAGCCTGTTATCTTTGCAGAGGTCGCCTGCCTGCCAGTTTGCAAGCTCCGCGTCGGGAGCTGCAAGCAGCCACTTCTGCAATAATACAAGGTCGGACACATTGAAGCTGCCGTCAGTGTTCACATCGCCTGCAACACAGGATTCGCCGCGGAGAGTGTCATGTATCACCTTCAGCAGCGACTTTTCGCCATTTGCGTCCTGCGTGAGCTCCCATATCATAATGCCGCCGCAGTCCTTGGCAAGCTCCGCTTTTTTCGCCATTGTAACAGCTCCGTTGTAGGCGATACCGTCACAGACGTCCGCACTGTAATACTCATCACCTTTGCTGACAGCATCTGCGAAGGACATATATGAGTTCCAGTCAAGCTCGCCGTTTGACGTGTAGCCTCTGCCGTAGAAAGGCACACCGAGAACGAGCTTATCCTTTGGAATCTGCTTATTCTCGGAGAAGTAGTTGAGGCACTGGACTGAGTATTCATACGAGGCGTGGGAGTGCGCGTCCTCGTCGTTGTCATAAGCCATAACGTTGACAAAATCGAACAGCGCGAACGTCTCGGGAGTGACCTTTCGCGCCACCCACTGAACCGTAGCAGTGGACATCTCCATATTCCTCTCGTCACAGAGAGCGCGCAGCTCCGTACACCAGTCACCGTAATAGTTCCATATCTGATGATTCGAGCTGAGCTCGATATCGAGGTCGATGCCGTCGAAGTCGTAGGTTTCGCAGAAGTCCATTATGTTGGAGTTGAACTCGGCGCGCTCCTCGGGAGTATCAACGTACTGTAGATAGCCGTCACAGCCACCTCCGCCGCCGAGCGCGGCGAATACCTCGACGTCGTTTTCGTGTGCCGTAGAGATGATACTTTTCAGCTTCTGTTCGGGAATATTGCAGTACAGCCTGCCGTTCTCGTCGGGATTGCAGAAGGCGATATTTATATGCGTAAGCTGTCCGAGGTCGAGCTCGCTGAACGGCTGGTAGTTCCAGTCGGGAAGGTATCCGACTATCCTTCGTGTAGAATCAGTGTCCGCCGCCGCTGAATATGCAGGCACCGCCAAAACAGCCGCGGCAGTTATGGCAATTATCCTGTGTGCTTTTATGCAATTCCCTCCTTGCGATTTGTTATCTATATTATAAAGCAGGGGATATGTGATTGTCAATACACGGATATATTTGGCAGCTGATTCGGTGAATAATATAGTTTCTGTTTTCCTGTATGTATAATATATGCAGAGTCTTAATATATGTAAATATTCAACAGATTTACTTGACATATATTGCTGACAATGATATAATATTTATAATGCATTTGTTATATCAGGGGAATTTTTTATCCTTAATATATTGATTTTTTTATTGCGAGGAGGATAATCATGGCAGTTTACCCCGGGAACTGCAGTTGTTTAGATCATCGACACTAACATCAGACTGCTCGTGCGGAAGATAAATGTCCACGAAAACGAGGACGGCAGCCTTTACGTATCAATGGAGTTCAACGGTGACTTTCATGATTCGTGTACAGTGTGATTTGAAATAAATGACTAAAGATGAAAGCCGCAGGAGAACCTGCGGCTTTCATCTTATTCATCATCTTTTTATAATTTCATTCAGATAACCTCCGGTAATTATACCTGATGGCAAAGCTAAGAATGTCATATACCGCAAGTATTGAAGTGCCCGCGAGAAAGCAGATTTAGTTTAATTTCTTCATTTGACTTTACAGATTTGCCCGTTTATATAGTGTGACCTCTGAGAATGTGATACTGCCGGTCTGCTCTCCGATCATGAACACAATTTCCGCATCATCTGCCGATTCACACAGATCAAATGCTTTCAGCGTTGTTTCTGTCTCTGTTGTGCCACTTGCATAGACCGTTTTCGGATCTGTCATACTGCGGACTTCATACGGTATTTCGCCTTTCAATCCCTCTGCTTTGAAACTAAGCTCATATTTGCCTACCGGGAGAACTAAATTTGGCACATATACCGTAATTGATTCCGGTGAATTGCCAGCCGCCGAGATATTGACGTTCATGGAGCGGTTCCACTCAGCATAGTAAGGCCAGGCATTTGCGCCGCTGTCAGCATCAATATTTGATTCCAGTTTGCTATCCGCTGCAAGATCAATACCGATCTTATCCGACTTTCTGCCGAGGACGGTCGAAATTTTGTCAGCCATCAGATAAGCATTTTTCTCATGTGTTTTGGGAGAGGGATGCCAGTCTGCACCGAGATCGTTCATATCCTGAACAGGCGATTGATAACATGTGATCTTCGGATCACCGACTTCTTTGACTGCCGCTTCGATATAGGGATACAGTTCTGTGGCTCCCATGATACCAAGTGTGCATATAATATGCGCATCAGGGTTACATTTCCTGATCTGCTTCAGGAAATCTTCGTAAAGTTCCTGATATTCGACACCGCGTGTTTCCAAATCCTTTGACGCATAGGAATCATCGTTTGTACCGAGGTTAAGCACTACCACATCTGTCGGATTTTTTGAGAAATCCCATTTGGTCTGATAGTCCTTGGGTTTGCCGACAAGCTCATAATACGGCGGGACGAGCGAATCCGTATTCTTTGTGCCGTCACTTGTATAGCCGGAAACGATTCCGTGACCGCTGTAACATACCGCGCTGTAATCAGCATCGAGAAGCTGCGCTGTCAGATAGGCATAGGACAGTGTAAAGTTTTCGGTCGCAGTCGAGAAGCTTTCATACTGTGATCCCGCTTCAACTCCGTATGCGCAGGTGATCGAATCGCCTATGAACTCGATCGTCAGGTCTTTTTTAGGCGTCGGCTTAACAGGAGTCAATGAAGATGATGTGACCGTGAGATCCTTTACACCAATACAGCCGTTATTGGCTTCTGAAAGATGTATGATCTTTACTGTGGCGGTCCGGGAGACTGCTCCGCTGAACAGCTCGACTGTCTGCTCCTTTTCTCCCATCACTACATCCTTGACGAGTTCCCCGTCAACATAAACGCCGTAG
>CAMOXW010000021.1 GCA_946629405.1 uncultured Ruminococcus sp. | reverse complement strand
CTGAGACCATGCGATACACACCGCGATAACGGAAGTATACCCCGCTTCCTTGCCGCATATCACCCTGACCTGATCCTGATAGACCATACAGCCGTAGGTAACCGAGAGTATCTCCCGGAGCATCGGATGCTTGTAGACGACCTTCTCAGGTGCGCGCTTATTCTCGATATATACCGGTATCGACTTCATCGGTCCGGGACGGTAAAGCGATATCACAACGATGAGGTCCTCCAGCCTCTCCGGGCGAAGCTCCATTATCCTCTGTGTCATCCCGGCGCTTTCGAGCTGGAAAACACCTTCAGTTGCTCCCGACGAAAGCATTGCGTAAACATCAGGGTCGTCCGTGGGAACAGAGTTTATATCAAAGTCAGGATAACTGTTCCTTATTTCGTTCTGAGCATCGCGTATCACGGTAAGGTTACGCAGTCCGAGACAATCCATTTTAAGCAGACCGAGCGACTCCAGAACTGTCATTGTATACTGTGTTACAACAGTATCGTCGTTCTTTTGCAGCGGCACAAGGTCGCTCAGCGGAACGGCTGATATTACTACTCCCGCTGCGTGTGTGGAGGCATGGCGAGGCATACCCTCAAGCTGTCCCGCAAGGTCAATAAGCCTGCGGACCGTCGAATCTACCCGGTAAAGCTGCGATATATCCTCCGAATCCCTGACCGCCTCGGCAAGCGTGCTGCGGAAGTCTATCTGCTTTGCAATACGGTCACAGAGATGGTAAGACACTCCGAGAACTCTCCCCACATCACGCACCGCAGCTCTTGCCTTCAGCGTATCAAAGGCGATTATCTCAGAAACGTATTCCTTCCCGTATTTCCGCACAACATAGTCCTTGACGCTCTGGCGCCCCTCAATGCAGAAATCAATATCAAAGTCCGGCATACTCACGCGCTCCGGGTTGAGAAAGCGCTCGAAAAGCAGATTGTACTTCATCGGGTCGATTCCGGTTATACCGATGCAGTAGGCGCAAAGACTTCCAGCACCCGAGCCTCTGCCCGGACCTACAGGAATATTCTGCGAGCGCGCGTAACGGATAAAGTCCCAGACAATAAGATAATAGTCGGTATACCCCATCTGGGTGATGACGGAAAGCTCGTATTCAAGCCTTTCAACTACCGTTTTGTCAGGAGCCCTGCCGTACCTCTCATACATTCCCTCGCGGCACAAACGGCTGAAATACTCCCGGTTGTCGTCAACGCCTTCTATCGTGAATTTCGGCAGCTTTATATTGCCGAACTCAAATTCAACATTGCATCTCTCCGCTATCTCCGCGGTATTGCTGACCGCCTCCGGATGTGCGCTGAAAAGCCTCACCATTTCATCCGCAGACTTGACGTAGAACTCATCCGTTTCAAATTTAAGCGGATTCGGCTCGCTCAGGGTCTTGCCGGTCTGTATACAGATAAGGACGTTCTGCATCGCAGCGTCCTCCTGACGGATATAGTGACAGTCGTTCGTTGCAGCAAGAGGTATGCCGGTCTCCTCGGAAAGTCTGTAGAGCAGCGGAAGTATCCTCAGCTCGTCCTTTATGCCGTGATTCTGCACCTCGATATAATAGTTTCCCTCGCCGAATATTGAAAGATAGTCCAGAGCCGTCCTTTTTGCGGCGTCAAACTGCCCCTCCGAAAGCCTCCGCGGGACCTCACCAGCTATGCAGCCGGAAAGACAGATCAGTCCCCCGCTGTACTTCCTCAGAAGCTCACGGTCAACTCTCGGCTTGTTGTAGAAGCCGTCTATAGCCGCTATCGACACAAGTTTCACAAGATTCCGGTAGCCTTCATTGTTTTTGCACAGCAGTATCAGATGATACGGCGAGGTGTCAAGCTTAGGCTGCTTATCAAGATGCCCCCGCGGAGCAACATAGACTTCACAGCCGATTATCGGCTTTATACCGTTGTTTTTAGCCTCACTCCAGAACTCTACCGCAGCATACATATTTCCGTGGTCGGTGACTGCTGCAGCGGTCTGCCCGAGCTCCTTCACCCGCTTCACAAGCTCCTTTATCCGGCACGCTCCGTCAAGCAGGCTGTACTCCGTATGGACATGGAGGTTCACAAATCCGTCATTTCTCATTGCTGACACCTCCGCTGCGAAGCTCCGCAGCTATCTTTGCGATCTTCTGAAAGCGGTGGTTGACCCCCGAACGGCTTATCGGCTCAGACAAGCTCTCCCCTATCTCCTGAAGGCTCATATCTGTATTTTCCAGACGAAGCTCCGCCACCTCACGAAGCTCCGGCGCAAGACTTTCAAGCCCTGCCGTCCGGCTGATAAGGCGGATATCCTCTATCTGGCGAATAGCCGCGTTCACGACCTTGTCAATGTTGGCTGCATCGCAGTTTGCGATACGGTTGGCTTTGTTGCGGACATCCTTGTATATCTTCACATTCATCAGGTCAAGCGTACACTGCTGCGCGCCGATAAAGGTCAGCGTGTCCTCAATGTACTCGCTGCCCTTGATATAGACTATATACTGCCCTCTGCGGAGAACTGTCCGGGCTGCTACCCCGATATCGCCGAGAAGTGTCCTGAGCTCCTCCGCAAGTCCCTGCTCCGGGACAGAAAATTCAAGGTGATACTCCTTCTCAGGATCATTCACGCTCCCGCAGGAAAGAAAAGCTCCTGCTGCAAAAACTCCGAGACTATTAGTTGCAATAATCCCGGAATCTATTGTCCTCTGACCGTCTGAAAGACGGTATTTTGAATATACCTCCCCTATGAGCGCAGGGTCGGTGATATCATAGGAAAACATGAAAGTTCCACTGCGGCGCTCGGTGCTTCTGCACTCCGGAGCAATGCCGAAAACGTTCCTGAAAAGCTTCCCGAAAAGCTCTGCGGAAACTGCACTCTCACTCTGGAAGCTTATCCTTCCGCGGCTGAGTATGCGGCAGAAAAGCAGCATCCCGTAAAGGCACGCAAAACGCTTCTCCTTGTCATTGACAGTCCCGCTGATCTCCTCTCTGACTGTATTTGAAAATGAAATTTTCACTCACTCCCGGTTATATCTTCTTATCCTTTGTGACGTCGCGGTGGTACTTCTGCACACGGAATTCCTTCTCGGAAAGATGCTTTGCAACAAGCTCTGCAAAGGTTATCGA
Source organism: uncultured Ruminococcus sp. (assembly GCA_946629405.1). Next base: position 2,133 of record CAMOXW010000021.1, on the reverse strand, counting down.
ACGGTGCTTTCCGCCGGTGCAGCCGAAGGCTATGACCAGCTGACTCTTTCCCTCATGGAGATAGAGCGGTATCAGGTAGTCTATAAGGTCAATGAGCTTTGCAAGAAGTGTCTGCGACTGCTCAAAGCTCATTACATAGTCCCTCACACAGCTCTCCAGTCCGGTATGGCTGCGGAGCTCATCGATATAGTACGGATTCGGCAGGCACCTTACATCGAACACAAGGTCGGACTCCGTGGATACGCCGTACTTGAAGCCGAACGACATTACCTTTATTACAAGCGAATCCGAACTCTTGCTGAGAAAGAGCTCCTTGACCTGTTCCTTAAGCTGCGAGGCTGAGATCTCAGATGTCTCTATATAGTAGTCCGCTATCTCGCGCAGCTGCGAGAGCTGGTCGCGCTCATATCTTATCGCGTCGTGCATATTCCCGCTGAATTTTTCATCGAGCGGATGCTTGCGGCGGGTCTCCTTGTAGCGCTTTATCAGCACCTCGTCACTTGCCTCGATGAACAGCACCTTGACGCTGACGTCCTTCTGGTCTCTCAGCACCTGCCATGAAAGGTATATCTCCGCAAACATATCTCCGGAGCGTATATCTGCCGCAACTGCGATGCGGTCAAGCTGTGAGTCCGATTTCCTGCAAAGATCGACAAACCGCGGGATAAGTCCCGGAGGTATGTTGTCGATGCAGTAGTATCCGATATCCTCGAGTACGTCCATGACGCTCGATTTTCCGGAGCCGGACATACCTGTAACGATTATAAGCTGCATATTTTCTCCCTCCTGAGAGAACAAATGTTATTTTAGTATTACCGGTTCAAGCTCCAGCTCATAGCCGGTCTTTTCACGGACGATGGTCCTTACCTTGTCGCAGAGCTCAAGTACGTCCGCACAGGTCGCAAAGCCCTTGTTTATCACGAAGCCGCTGTGCTTTTCACTGACCATTGCGCCGCCGCAGGTAAGTCCTTTCAGACCGCACTGCTCGATAAGAAGGGACGCATAGCTTCCCTCCGGACGCTTGAAGGTGCTTCCCGCGCTCGGGTGGTCGAGCGGCTGCTTGGCGCTGCGCTTTGCCATACATTCGTTCATCGCTGACTTTATTTCGTCAGGGTCGCCCTCGGAAAGCTGCAATACAACAGAAGTTATCACGCACTTTGTACCGGTGAACACGCTTCGGCGGTAGGAAAGCTGCATATCCTCCCTGTTTATGGTGCGGATATTGCAGTCCTCGTCGATGTACTCTGCCGAGACCACGATGTCCTTTATCTCGCAGTTATAAGCGCCGGCGTTCATATAAAGAGCACCGCCGACAGTTCCGGGGATGCCGAAAAGATTCTCCATGCCGGTAAGTCCGGACTGCTGCGCGTGTACACAGGCTGAGGCAAGCAGAGCTCCTGCCTCGCAGCGCATAACAGTTCCCTCTATCTTTATTTCAGCCATATCGCTGCCGAAAAGGAGTATGACACCGTCGAAGCCTTCGTCGCTTGCGATTATATTGCTGCCTCTGCCGATTATGCCGTACTTTATATCCTCCGCCCTGAGGTATCTCAGGAGAACCGCCGCGCTTTCCGCGGAATTAACGCTTATCAGCGCCCTGCAGGGCCCTCCGAAGCGGAAGGTGATGTACTCCCTAAGCGGACATTCGGGCGTTATGCGGCAGCCGAGCTCATTGCAGAGCTTTGTAAGTCTTTCTATGTCTATCATTGTTCTCCTCCGGGATAGTTATTTTCCCCTATGCACTCAGAATGCCTCGTAATCGCGGACTATCTCCTTTGAGTCAGACTCCATTCCGAGCCTGTTGAGAAGCTCCTGAGCAGCGTTGTAGCCCATTTTCTTCTGTCTGTTGTTCATGGCGGCGACCTCGAGTATTACAGCAAGGTTTCTGCCGGGCTTAACAGGGATAGTGAGCGACGGCACCTTTACTCCGAGAAGCGATACATACTCTGTGTCCACGCCCATTCTGTCGTATACCTTTTCAGAATTCCACTGTTCAAGCTCAACAACAAGGTCAAGCTTCTCCGTCATCTTTACCGCACCGATACCGAACAGGCGGCGTGCGTTGATTATTCCTATACCGCGCAGCTCAAGGAAGTGACGGATATTCTCCGGCGATGTGCCGACGAGATTCGT
>CAMOXW010000020.1 GCA_946629405.1 uncultured Ruminococcus sp. | reverse complement strand
TAGCGCGCAATTCCATTAAAAATCTACTGGCAGACCAGACAAACTTTTCTCAACACCGCCCGAAATCGGAGCGATCGAAAATTCAGAAACGTGCAGTTATGAGGGGTTACGATACTCTGAGAGCATAGAAACCCGCAACTGTCATTTTGACGAATGCCCATTTTTCGATTCATTGACTTTTTGTTTTTTTTCTTGTATCATATCCATAGGGACGGGCGCAGAGCTTTGAGCCGAAAACGAAAAAGAGAAAAATAGTCGCTGACGCTCCAATTCCTCACACGGAAGTGAGGAAACCACCTGAGCCACAGGCTCAAATGCAAAATAGCCCCACAGGGGCTAACACAAATCGCAAGCTCGGCAAATCGTGGGCGCACTAACGGCAACCCACAATTCGCACCGCTTGTCAGAGGGCTGCCGCCCCTGAAACCCTGCACAGAAAAATAAAAAGAGAGGTTTACACCAAAATGAATGAGAAAGAAAACAAGAATCGCCGTGATCTTTACTTGAAGATCAGGGTGAGCCGAGAGGAGCTTGATGCCATTGACCGCAAATTCCGCAACAGCGGAATGAAGTCAAGAAGTGAGTTCGTCAGGGCGATGATTTTCGAGGACTACATCGTGCAGTTTAACGAGGAGAATCTGATTGAAATTCTCAGACTTGCAAGGAACATCTCAGGCAATATCGATCAGATCGCTGTCCGTGCAAACAGCGGCGGCAGAGTTTATGATAACGATATTGCTGAGATCAAGGAAGGGGTGAATCAATCGCTCTGCGCCCACTAAGATATTTTCAATCTCTGCTGATGACCTTGCAGCACTGAGCCGTTACAGGCAAGTCATGATTTTGCTGAGATCAGAAATACGGCACAGGCAAGGCGTCCGTTTTTTACAATCTGAAACCAGCCACCAAAAAGTTCAGCACCCTCGATAACCGAGAGTGCTGAATATCAATTTCTCTATTAGAATGTCAGGATGTCCGCTTCCTTTTCCGTTTTGAATAAAGGATAAGACCAATAGGCATCATGGGCATTACGAATAGCAGAAGTGCTTTGCAAAGTGTCCCCGGTATTCCGGTTGGTAGAACGCCATTTCTGGTATTCGTAACAAGCAGTTCGGTTGTTGCTGAGATAGTAAATGTAATCGTATCTGTATTCTGTGCTTCAGCGTGATTCAACTGCATAGCGGCTGTGTAATCTTCCGCTTCTTCGGTTATAGTTACTTCGCATTCCAGCGGCAGAATAAATACTGCTGTGTCTCCATGGGCAAGGTGAAATGTATCGCCGGAGCGGATACTCTCCTGTGTCACCTCATTCAATGCCCACATGAAATATTCATCAGCCGCATTTCTAACCGTCAGTGTAAACGCAAAATCCTTTGTTTTGTCGCCAAAAGCGCCTTCAACCTTTTTCGTAACGATGAGGTTGGCAGTCTGTGCATCCTTACGGGTGTTTCCGGCTTTGATCCTGACAATCACTCTGCCGTCCTGAGATGTGTCGCTGGCGAGGAAAACACCTATCGGCGCATTTACCAGTTCCACTTCACCGAGGGGAGAAATGCTGAATTCGATCGCATCTGCAAACCGTTCATACCCATTCGGTGCACGCTTTTCTCTCAGGAAGTATCTGTTTGCAGGCAATGTTTCGTCAATTTTCGGAATCACACCGTCTGCTCCGGAAACAAGAGTTTCATAGCCGCTGAGCGGATAATAGTTTTGCAGATAGCTTCCGTCAGGCTGCTTGGTTCCTCTGTAAAGCTCAAATTCAGCCCTTGCCAGCGGTTCATTGGAGCCGGCTGTATACTTGATCATGTTGAGCGACAGCTTTTTGTTATAGATGATAATATCGCCGATCAGGTCGTCAGAGCTGATATCCTTGTGATTTACCCAGCCGTCATTTTCGGAATTCAGTATCCTAATACGATCTTGTCCTTCAGCTTCTTCGATATAGAATCTGATCGGTGTGTCAGTTCCCACCCATGTTACCGGTGCGCCGGTCTGAGTGAGTGTGTAAATATTGTTTTCGCCCTTTTCGTAATCATACAGAACAGCGATAAGTCCGTTCTCATCTGAAGTGAATTCGCCGAAATCAACCGTATCGCCGTTCAGTTCCAGGGTAAACGTGCCGTTCGGCAGAGCTGTTTTGAAATCTCTGTCAATAGCTGTTCCGTTCCATTCGCTCAAACGGATGCGAACGCCCTTTGTATCCGGCGTGTTTGTGACAATATCCGTGCGGATGTTCTGTAAATCTTCGCCGGCAGCAGAGGATTCAACAGTGCCTTCATGGTAGCTGACAAAGTAATCCTTGTCAGTCATCTGATCGCTGCCGCTTTTCCGTACACCGACCGTAACAGTATCCGAAGTGCCTTCTAAAACCGGAATCACTGTTCCGGAATAGCTTGTGACATTTCCGTCGACATCTACGACCGGATTGCTTACGGGCTTTACCTCACGGACAACATAATCAGAAAGATCGCCGGAAGATGCACTCAAATACCATTTTACCGAAGAAGCAGGCGCTTTCAGCTGTTTGAGCGTACCGTTTACAAGGGTTTCGACGGTGCCGTTTTTCTCATAAATCGCAAGATAAACAGGCTCATGCTCCGAAACGGAATACCTGTCTGCCCACACCTTCTCAGCAGAAATACCCAGCCCACGCTGGTTCTTCACATACATTTCAGGATTGGAATTTGCTCTGACAATGCCGGTGTTCGACGGTTCCGTTGCATCTACGATATAAGTGCCGCCGACTCTTTCATATCCGATCAGATCATATCCAAGCGGTGTTTCAGAAAATTTTTCCTCGACCTTAAATTTCGTACCGACAGGAAGGTCAATGACCTGAACCTTATACCAGGCTGGGATCTTAGAGATAGAACCGTTGGGGGAAGTGTAGAATGTAATGCTGTCAAGCTGCTCTTGTGTCAATCCGCCGATGCTCATATAGCCTGTTTCTACAAATTTTGAATCTACATCAGACCAGCTGCAATACTTTCCGTCAGGAGAGATCACACGATACCGGTGCATATTCGCGTATGCAAGATCCTCAAGATCAGTTGACTCTGCACCGAGATACAGACGGAAATCGAAGGTCGTCGTATCATTATGGATCTCCTGTTCGTTTGCGTCATAGAGCTTTTTGGTGAATGAGAGATCTCGGATCGCATCACTGCTGACATGGTTATCATAAGTTACGGCAGGGCGGTTGCGTACCGTGGAAGTTCCGCAGTTAAAGTCCTTACGTCCTGTTCCGGTGCCCGTAACCTGATCGCCGTTCACCTTTACTACATCATATACATTCGAATCTATTCCGCATTCAACGATATAGTAGTCAACAATATCTTCAGGGAAATCAATAAAAACGCTCTCACCGGCACTCAGGAAGAAGACATTGGAATACGATTTGCTTCCGCCCGGCGGTGTGTAGCTTGATAAATAGCTGACATCTTTGGTAGAATTCTCATAATAGACACCGACATAATCGGTCTCGGTGCTGTCCAACGGGTTCAAAGCTTTGTAGCTGTCACTGGAAGGCAGCTTATACCAGATCTGGAACGGATACTCAACAAACTCATAATCCAGATCAAGGTTTGCATTGTCTGTTGAGATTTCTTTGCTCAGACGCACCTGACCGGGCTTGACAGAACTGAGATTGAATCTCATGTGTAGGTTTGAAGCTCCTGCGCCTCTCTCCATGTAGAATATCTTCATTGTGTGGGACGAGTAGTCCTTGAAGATATTTTCACCTTCTTCGAAGTAATCAGCGAGGTAAGCGTTGAGCTGGTCAGTAGTTGCATCAGGATGTCTTTCCATATAGTTATCAGAGAATACCTGGCGCAGAGTTCTTACTCTGCCGTTCTCTACGACTTTGCCCGTAGCGAAGTTAACTGATCCTGCGAGAGCAGAATGGATGCCGCCGAGGTCGAGGATCAGTTCTCCGTCAACATAGAGCCAGAAGTCATCATCGCCAGTGAACTCAAAGATCATATCGTGTCCCCAGCGATCCTGACCGCTGGGTGTCTGAACAAAGCTGGCGCTCAGTTCCATACCGTTATAGTAGTTGGGATCTGGTACACTGTAGAGGCGTTCATACTTTCTCGGATCCGAATCTGGAAGCGCACCTGTATTCTCATTGTTTCGGTCTGCAAGCGCACTGTAAAGGTTTACAGGGTTGAGTGTCGAGAACTCCCCAGGAGTTATCGAATCATACGGGAAGAACTGTCCATGCTTCAGTGTTGTGGAAGCGCTTTTATCTGAAGTACCGAGTTGGTTATATACTATGAAGTTCGTGCCGACAGTGCCATCCTCCTGGATAAGTGTAGCGAAATTCTGACAACTGTCAAATTCAAAGTATCCGGACTCTTCGTAAGTACGTGATAAAAATAGGTGATTTACTTCTGAAGCGTTTTCATACAGTTGAAAAAGTGATTTGTTACTGCCCTTGGTAGCATCGGGATATCCGTTTGCCTTCAGGTCGCTTGTTAGAAGACCATGGGTATTATTATTGTCTGCAAGCACTGCATACTGTTCGTTGTTATTATTGTTCGATCCCTTGGAATAGTCAATCATCCTCATAGAGATGCCGTAATCATTGTTATCTATAGTAGATACAGTAGTAAGTGCGTTCTCGTATTCAGGGACGTCGATCATCGCAAAGTAAAAAGTATCTGCTTTGTTCTTGTTGCATGAGACAACGCTGTGGCTTACCGTATCATCGGCTCTGACGCCTGCGTAAGTATATACGGTCTCATCCCATGCGAGGATGCTTGTATAGTATTCACCGTTGCGTCTGCCTGTCAGGTTCACTCCTAATCTGGAATCCGAAAGAATCTGGCCGCCGGTTATTTGCGGAGCAATATATTTCTGTGAGTAAGGATTGTAGAATTCGTAGTAATTGTTCTCAGTTCCATCATCATAGGTATATACGGTGAAATCCCATAATAATGTATTGATCTGGCTGCCTATCCACATGATGGCATCTCCGTGGTCATATACAGGAACAAGAGAGCCGTCGTGGTCAATGGCGTAGAACTTGTACTGCTTGGCGTTATCATCCCATTTACGGGTATAGATGATGACCTGAGAGCCATCACGAACTATCTTTTCACCGGTATTATTATCCTCATCGGATATACCTACCTTTGTAGCACTGTATGAGACAAAATCCTCCTCGCTAAGATCAGAATGTCCTGCGAAGTTCAGCCATACAGAGCTGTTGCTCTGATTAGTTGTTTTGAAACTGCTGGTATTATATGAAATAGCGTAATTTCCGCAAGACAGCTTGAATTTACCGCTGTTTGTACCGGTTCCGGGGGTGAACTTGATATCCGAAGCATTAGTTTCATCAACAAGAGTGATGCCTGATGAAGAGAGGTTGAGGTATTTTATCACGCCGTCAATCTCAGTTGATATCTTATATACATCTTTGCTGACATTATGAAATGTCCACTCTGAGATGTCACTGCCTTCAGCAATATATTTTATATCGACATGGCTCACAGGATCAACTTTTGCGTAGGCCTTGAACACAGAAAGACTTGATCCTGCGGCAGGTTCAGCCATAAGTGCATTTGCATACGGACCTGATACATAGTTCACCAGTCCAAAAGACTTGCCGTCCAGTTCATAGTAATCATTGGGTATAATCAAAGAACCTGGATAAATTACCTGAATATTGGAGTTTGCTGCGTTGTTGTTGTCAGTATAGTAACGTATACCGCCGCCGCCGTTGGAGTGCTGGAGCCACTTATTCTCAGTTGCCTTTTTCAGATAGAAAGCATCTTTACCGTCTATTTCGGATATATTTAGAATGTCACCAGTATTACTGAGTTCGACTAAATTGCCGCTCTTGTTGTGAAGAAAGAGTTTCTCATCGCCAACATATGTGTAGAGCAGATAACCGCCGTTCGCTTCTTCAAAATACCATATAGCAGCTGCCTCAGCATCGGTTGTTTCAATAAGACAGTTGTTTCGATTGAGGGTATTCGTGAAATAGTGACTGTCATTGTATGCCAGATAGAATCCATCCTGTCCGTTCTCACCTGTAAAATCGCTTATTTGGGAAACATATACCGGAGAAGCGCGATATATTTCAGGCGACTGAACCACTGCATATACACTGAATCCTGCGGCATAGAACTGTATCTTTCCATCTTCTACGGTAAAGTCATAGACCTTTTCAGATGAGCCATCATCCATGATGTGCCAGAGTTCTGTATACGAATCCGAAACGATGCTTGAATCAGTTATCTCAACAAATATAGGGTTGTTGTAATCCGGCTGGAATCCACCGTCATCGCTGGTGATAGTGATGTCATACGCAGCGAGTACAGAAACTGAAGGAGCATTGGAAGAAACTGAATCATCATCAGCAAATCCACTGTATTCTTCATAATCGAGCGTAACGTTAAGCGCTTCTGCGGTCGCACCCTCCGGCATCAGTCCGTTCAGCGTGATGACCTGCTCTGCCGCTTCGCCGTTGGGATAAAGCGATATGCTTTGCTCTGTCAGCACTTCTGCCTGTTCTGTCAGCACTTCTATCTGTTCTGCCTGCGTGGTTTCGCTGGTTTCAGTTACAGTTTCCGAGGTGAAGGTCGTTGTTTCGACAGCGGTATCCGTTTCAGTTTCAGCACCAAAGGCAGAAGAACAAGTTGTCACAGATGAAAGCATCATTGCGAAGGCACAGGCTATGCTTGCTATCCTTTTCTTTATTTTATTCATTCTTCTCATCCTCCTCACTTTGATCTCTCTTGAAAAGGAATGCGCAGATCGCTGTCATTGTTGAGATCAGCATGACGAGCCTGATCGCATGAGCCGGAAAGCTATCTCCGGTCAGTATACTATTTATGATATCTGTCTTATGTTCCATCGTCGTTACAGCTGTTGTTACTGTAGCAGTCGTTGTATAAGTAAGAGTGGTTGTTGTTGCGGAAGTAGTAGTCGCCGTCTCAGACAGGACAATATCCTGAAAGGCAATACTTTCAGCCTTGCTGTCCGCTCCCGCCCTGCAAGCTGTTATCGTATAGCGCAGACCGCCGCCCTCAGTGTTTTCAGTGTACACGGTGATGCTGTATCTGCTGCTGTCATATTGTATGTTTTCATCATTTCCGGCAACCTCATATATACTATAATAATAGGTTCCCGGCTCGGTGAGTTCTATTTCAAACGCTCCACTGCAGTCCTCTGCGATTGTCAGAGTATCATTGACAGACATCGGAGAGTTTTTGTTTTCGGATTCAATTTTCAATTCATAGGTATGCGTATTGTTTCCGTAAACCTCCAGACAGTCTACGGGGATATTAACTCTGATGGTTTCATAAGCGTAAACACTTTGTGTTCCGGACAAAAGCACAAAAAGGGAGAGTAAGCATACAAAAGCCGGAATCAATATCTTTATGAGCTTCATACGCTTACCTCCCTTCCTTCTTAGTCTTCATTGTCTTTGATATAACAGAACACGACCACTCTTGTGACTGAATTTGCATCAGCACAGGTGGAAAGGGCAAGGATACGGCTGTCTGTCTCATTTGTCAGCACAGCGGCGTTATCATGGATAAACTGCCGTATTTGCTCCTGCTTCATATCAAAAACGATTTTTTCTTTTGCGCTCACCTTCATTGAGGCGAAGCATTCAAGTTCATATACTTCCTCAGCATTTCTTCCGACCATGAGTGTGCCTGCTGAGTGTTGTTTTAAATATGATTCATTCAGAAAGTCATCAAGGGCACCGAACATCTTGCCGTAGTCCATATGATGACCGTAAATGACAGCGTATTCGTCCGAAAAATTCGGAGATGATCTGCTGTCAAGAAAAATGCTGCCTGTCAGGCTGTAGTTCCCGAACGGATCGGTATTCAGATAGTAATTGTTATCTTTCCCCTGCATGACAGGATAATCAATATTGGTACCGTCTATGGTGAGCCAGCCTGCCATATCATTGGTGATCGGTGAATCGGCTGCTGCAGCTGGATTCTTCGGATCGGGCTTGTATCCGAGAACGCTCTTATCAAGTGCATGATTGAACATATAATAGTTGTCATACACCTGCCAGAGACCGATCAGCATCACAAGCCCGAACACAGCTATCAGAAGCCAGCCGTACAGTTCATTCAGCCGTTTCCAGAATTTCAGCAAGGCTTAATCTTCCTCGTCCTCAGACTTCTTCTTTTTCATGTAGATCATTCCGCCGGTTACGCCGATCGCACCGAGTGCAACTATGCCCAGAGACCCTGCAACAGTTGTCAGGATACCTGTGGGGATTGCTCCGGAGCGGTCATTGGTAAATGCAGCGACAGTATCGCCACTGATGTATGTATCAGCAATCTGGTGGTTGCTGTACGAAATATCGCTGCCCATGACCGGTTCTTCCTCTGTGCCTGTATTGGTCTTATCCTGTGTCTTGGTATCGCCCGTCACAGTCGCACTGTCAGAATAATCCTCCGGCGCCTCCGTGATCGTGTACGAAGTACCCTCTGCCAGACCTCTGATTGCGATGCTCTGTCCGTGCTGGAGGTAAAAGACCTGTGTAACGGTTCCGTCAGCACCAACAGTCAGGGCTGCGGGCTGTGTTACATTAGACGTAATGCAGGTTGTGGCACTGTTCGGATCAGCGGAGATCGTGGCATCAGCATTTCCGTCAGTGGTATTTGCATTGTTGTCATCAGCGTAAGAAACATCATAAACTGTCCCTGCAACAGCACCCGAAATCTCAACAGTAAACGCAAAATACTTATCCTTAGAGCCCTGATTGCCCGTTACGGTCTTGCTGAAAGTAAGATCATACGAAGTATAAGCGTTTGTATAGCTTGAGCTTTTATTCGTTGTAGTTGCTGCTGTTGCGGATGGTGCTGCATCATGTTTTCCTTCATACAGCACATAACCGGCAATAAAGAGCTGCTTTCCGCTTGGTGCGGTATATTCCGAATTATCGGCAAGTTTTGCATAATAATCGGCATAGTCTTCAACATAGACGTCGAGTGTTCTGTATGTATTCTGTCCTGATGCAGATACGCCTGTATCATTCGCAACACCCTGATTATCGCCTGTTTCAGTAATCAGATAGCGGTATACGCCCGGCTCTGTAAACTGAACTGTGCTGAAATCAAGCGTTAATGTCTTTTTCGCATACTTTTCGTTTCCGGCAGTTGCATCCTGCCATACAACCGCCGTATCAGCACCGGCTGCCCCCTCTGTCACTGTTGTATCACCCTGAGCAAAGGTGGCTACACCTGCCGCTGCCGAGCCGGTGTTTGCAGCATCAGCCGCCTTGAAATCAAGTGTTCCGCTGGTCTGTGTTGTAACGCCGTTGATAACAGCAAGATTTGTGCCGGAAGCCGCCGTGATAACAGTTTTTTCGGCAGAGCTGCTGTCATACGGTGCGATCGAGAAATCGAAGCTGGCATTCGGAACATTTGCGTTCACGTCCATAACAAGATACTTGTCGATCATTGTTACATTCTGGCTTACCGGATCAGCTCCGTCAGTAGCATCTGTCAGCCCTGGTGTATAAGGTGTTCCGGCTGCACTTGCGCTCATAGGCACAGCGGCTATAGAGGCGATAACGGCTGCGGAAGCAATTAAATTTGCAAATCGTCTATACTTTTTCATAATGATCCTCCTAACAATTAAATAAACGGATAAGGCTTGTGAATATAGTTTTGCTTAAATACCGCGCATTCGCATCGTGAACACAACGGCTCCTTCAACATCTTCCAGCGGTATTCCGCCGTAGGTTCTGCTGTCGGAAAGGTCGCTGCGAAAATCATTCAAAACAAACACGCAGTTTTCGGGTACTTGATAAGGGTATCTGATCGCAGAGCCTTCCGATGATGTGGGATAAACCGCATTTTCGGAGATGCCATAGTCATTTACAGAAATAAAATCATTGAATATACTGACCTTATCACCGCTTAAAGCGATGACACGTCCGAATTTCACTTCTCCATCACGGCGATATACGATCATCGTTCCCTGTTTCAGCTCTGAAAGCCGATAAGTAAGGCAGAATTCGCCATCCCTGATCGTTGGGTAAGCACTGTTGGTGTGGCATATATGGATCCCGGCAATGAACCTGAAAACAACTGTCAGAACGAGTGCAGTTACGAATATCTTAATAAAAAAGGAGAATGCGTAGCTTTTCGCAGTTCTTTTCCTCTTTGGCTTCACTTGAGAGCCTGAACCCTTTTCGCCCTTCTCAGGTTCTGCTTGCAGAGCTGCACTTTCGGTTTTGTCAGTATCCATCATCATCCTCTCTTTCGCTGCAAACTTTTCTAAAAGGAGAGGCACGTCCTGACGCTGAGGTATCCCAAAACAAACGACAGCAATCAGAAATTTTGTCCCGCATTGATGAACGCATTTTTGAAAACAGAGTGTCGCCATTTTCCTGTCTGGTTATTATCAGCATACTTTATTTTGCCCTCCATTCATTATTATTGCAATGATTTTAAATCGTCAGATATCAAACTTAATAACATATACTCTTTTTCATTATATCACGAAACGTCTGAAAATGCAAGTGGCTTTTTCTAAAATCGCACTGTTTTTTCAAGGTACGAAAAAGAGCCATCCTTAACAATTGAAAGATGGCTCTTAAGTATAGCAAAATCGTCTGTTTCTCGCACTTTTTGATTGTTCGTAAGGTGTTCGGGTAGGTTCAACCGCCAAGATGGGTACGGGTACGAATGTCCAGAAGAAGCTGATTGCAGTCCATGACCTCGATATTCCGTGGCGACCGGCTGATCTGGAGC
>CAMOXW010000019.1 GCA_946629405.1 uncultured Ruminococcus sp. | reverse complement strand
CCCGCTGTTTACGGCAATAACAACTACGACGTTTACTACAAGCTCGACAGCACTCTCCCGAAGGACCTCGAAAGCGTTGAGGCAAATGCCAAGCTCTCCAAGGAGTTCGGTATGAACAGCACACATATCCTCCTTGCAGATTCAAAGCTCGATGCAAAGACGGCTGCAAGCATGATGAATGATATGGAAAAGGTCGATGGTGTGCAGTTCACCCTCGGCTTCAATACCATTGCAGGCCCCGCTGTCCCGGAGGAGATTATCCCCGACAGCATAAAGTCCAAGCTCAAGAGCGACGAGTACCAGCTCATCCTCATCGGCTCTGAGTATGAGGTCGCTTCCGATGCCGTTAATGATCAGATCAGCGAGCTCAACGATATAATCGAAAAATATGACCCGAAGGCAATGCTCATAGGCGAGGCTCCCGCAACAAAGGACCTCATCACTATCACCGACAAGGACTTCAAAGTCGTAAGTATACTCTCTATCGCAGTTATCTTCCTGATAATCGCAGTTACATTCAAGTCGATAACCCTGCCGGTTATACTTGTTGCGGTTATTGAGCTTGCGATCATGATCAACCTCGGACTTGCGTACTCCCTCGGCACTGAGCTTCCGTTCATAGCATCCGTAGTTATCGGTACTATCCAGCTCGGCGCAACGGTCGATTATGCGATACTCATGACCACAAGATACCGCTTTGAAAGAAGTTCCGGAAGATCGAAGCGTGAATCAGTTGAGACTGCTCTCGCCACCTCGATAAAATCAGTCATCACGTCGGCTCTCGGCTTCTTTGCGGCAACTATAGGCGTTGCGGTATACTCGGATATCGGAATGATCTCCTCGCTTTGTATGCTTCTCGCAAGAGGTGCCCTCATCTCAATGGCAGTCGTTATCACAGTTCTGCCTTCAATGTTCATGCTGCTCGACGGAGTTATCCGCAGGACCAGCAAGGGCTTCAAAGTACATGATACCGCAAAGGCTTCCGAATAACTGACACTGAAAGGAGTAATATATATGAAAAATTATAAGAAGATCATCGCCGGCGCTGCTGCTATAGTTATTTCAGCAGGTGCAACTACTTCGATAGCATTCGCAAAGGGCTCCGCAGATACCATCAATGCTCCGTCTGAGACCTCCGTGAGCTCAGCCGAAACAGGCAGCACGGCACGCGAGGCGATAGACGCTAAGGCCTTCAAGGACGAGACCGTTTATGTTCTCTGCAACAGCAATTCCGATGTAAAGCAGGTCATAGTCAGCGACTGGATAAGGAATGCCCCTGCGCTTTCGGCTATCCCGGACGTTTCCTCGCTGACGGATATCCAGAACGTCAAGGGCTATGAGCCCTTCTCACAGAACGGCAGCGAACTTACCTGGGAGGCTGGCGGAAATGATATCTACTACAGGGGAAATTCCGACAAGGAGCTTCCGGTTACTGTGAAGATGAAATATATCCTCGACGGCAAGGAGGTCTCCCCCGATGATATCGTCGGCAAAAGCGGCCACCTCGTTATTCGCTGGGAATACACCAACAATGTGAAAATGACAGTTAATGTCGACGGAACCGACCGCGAATATTATGTTCCATTTATCGCTGCAAGCGCTGCGCTGTTTGACAGCTCGAAGTTCCTGAATCCCGCTATTTCAAGCGGAAAAGTCATCTCCGACGGCAACCGCCTCATCGTTGTGGGCATCGGGCTTCCGGGAGTTTCGGAGAGCCTCGGGCTCGATCAGGTCGAAGGACTTGACCTTACTCTGCCTGAGTACGTTGAGTTCTCGGCTGACGTTACGGATTTCCAGAAGTGTACCTCGGTGACCGCAGTAAGCAATGAGATTTTCTCCAGCTTCGATGGAAGGGCTGATTTCAGCTTCGGCAATATCAAGGATCAGATAGACGAGCTCATTGCCGGCGCAGATCAGCTTGCTGCCGGTACAGTAACCCTCAGCGAGGGTCTCGATACTCTTGCTTCAAAAAATGCCGAACTTACTGCCGGTTCAAAGAAGCTTTCTGACGGCGCAAAGGAGATAAAGGACGGCGCGGATAAGCTTTCTGCCGGTGCGGAGGCTCTCAGTGACGGAGCAAAGACCCTTTCAGATTCGACCGGAACTTTAGAGACAGGCCTGAAATCCGCTAAGGACGGCGCTGACCAGCTTTCAGCAGGCGCCGACAAGCTTACGGAAGGCTCCGCTGCACTCAAATCAGGCCTCGACAGTTCAAAGAAGGGAACAGGTGACTTAAAGTCCGGCGCAGCTTCTCTCACGTCCGGCGCAGACGCCCTTAACAAGGGCGCAAAGGAGCTTTCAGCAGGCCTTGGTACCGCAAGCGATTCGCTCAGTGCGACAATTGCTGCCAATGAGCAGGCACTCGCGGCTTTACGGGCGCTTTACCAGCAGTCGCCTTCCACTGAGATTGCAACGACTATAGAGACACTCAAACAGACAATTGCCGCACAGAAGCAGATAGCCGCTTCTATGTCAACCGGCGGAACTCTCAACTCCGGTGCTGCTGCGCTCCAGCAGGGCGCCGCACAGCTCAGCAGCGGCAGCCAAACCCTATCCGCAGGTATAAACAACCTTGATTCCGGCCTCGGACAGCTCTCGACCGGCGCGGCAGACCTCAACAAGGGCCTCGGCGATATCAGGACCGGCGCAGCTTCGCTTGACAGCGGCCTCGGACAGCTCCTGACCGGCAGCACACAGCTCTCTGAAGGAGCGCTGAAGTTATACCAGTCAACCGGTGAGCTCAGCAAGGGCGCAGGCTCGCTCTCAGACGGTGCAGACACTCTCTGGAACGGCGCAGTTTCACTCAACGAGGGAATAACTGCCTATGTTGATGCGGTAGTACAGCTCAAAGACGGTGCGGCTCAGGTCAGGGACGGTATGGCAAAATTCAACGAGGAGGGCGTTTCAAAGATCGCAGCAGCACTTGACGAAAAGCTTCCGGCGATAGTTGAAAATGTCAAGGCATTGCAGGAGGTATCCAGAAGATACAACAGCTATTCAGGCATTTCCGAGGACATGGACGGCGCTGTCAAGTTCATATATATGTTCGACGGAACAAGCGCTCCTCAGGCGTAAAAAAGCCGTAATACGGCGGAAAAGCCGGTATAAAATTATTATATGGCGATTAAAAATATATATTTGATTTTAGGTAGAAACAGTGGTATAATATACTCGAAGGACAAAATGCTGCTTGTCTTTTATAATGATTTTTTCAATTCCATCCTTTAAGAAAAAAGAGTAGTCGAAAGGCTGCTCTTTTTTCTGCCCTTTTGGGTCAGGAGACAGAAAAAGATATCGGAGCGCTGCGGCGGTGACGGCGTTCAGGAGCGTTAAAAATTTCAGGGGCGATGCTTGCATCGCCCCTGTTTGCCTCATGCGGTTCAATCAGTGTGAAATGTACGGTTTCACGTTGGCAGGAGCGTACAGTGTGCGCTCCGCAGGTATATCATAAGAACGGAAGTATTTCTGCGTACTTGCAGGGATCCCCGCTACATGGTAACTATGAATGCAATGCTCTTGCCCTCGTTGTTTTCGACGTGTACTCTGAACTTGTGCTTGTCGATGATGGACTTGGCTATTGCAAGACCGAGACCGTAGCCTCCGGTCGAACGGTTACGCGACTCATCGCTGCGGTAGAAGCGCTCGAAGATCTTCTCCTCCTCGCCTGCCTTGACGCCGGATCCGGTGTTGAACACTGTAAGCACCTTGCGTTCGCCCTGCTTTTTGAGGGTGACTTTTACCTTGCCGCCTTCGCCGGAATATTTCAGGGCATTGTCTATGAAGATCGCTGCCATCTGCTTTATATGGCGTTCGCTGCCGTTCAGGGAAAGTCCTTCCTCAACGTCAACGTCAAACTGCTTGTTTGTCTCGAATGCCTGGCACTCAAACGGCAGAGCTGTATTGACTATCGCTTTGCTGAGGTCAAAGTCGGTCTTTATGAAGTCGGAGGTATTGTTTTCGAGCCTTGTGAGGTTGAGAAGGTCGTTGACAAGAACGTTCATCCTGTCTGTCTGGGATTTTATATACATCAGCCACTTGTTGTCGCCTATCTCCCCGGAAAGAACGTCTGCGTTCGCGGAAATTACCGTGAGAGGAGTTTTGAGTTCATGGCTTGCATCTGAAATGAACTGCTTCTGCTTCTCAAACGCTGATTTCAGCGGCTTCATGACCTGACGGCTGAGGAAGAACGCTGCCGCTGCAAGGACGATAAGGCTGATAACGCCTATGAGTATGGTTGTACGGATGAGCTTGCTGAGAACGTCGAGCTCGGCGCTTTTGTCGGTAAAGACCATGATGGTGCCGTTGCTTTTGTTCATCTGATAGAACTGGTACTGCTTGTCTATCATGCCGCTGCTGACGTCCTCCTTGAGTATCGCGGAGATGTAGCTCTGGGCGGTAGCTTCGTCAAGGTCGTCGTTGTTGAGCTTTGCGAGGTAATTGCCCTCCTTGTCAGCCATGACGATGAAAAAGTCGATGGAGCCGAGGGACTTAGGTATCTGGTTACTGCCGCGCTTCTGGGCTTCGGGAGAATTCTCAATGCGGTCAAAATCGCTTATCATCCCGGTATCGCTGCCGGGCTCCGTACTGCTGAGGAGTGTGAGTGTGCCGTAGAGCTCCTCGGACAAGGAAGAGGTCTTTGTGACAACGTCATCATCAGCGTATGACTCCCAGTATTTATCCCAGTTCTCAAAATGCGGGTATATCGGTCCGTCATGACCGTCCTTCCACCACGGAGGTCCGGGAGGTCTGTCGTCACGCTCACGCGGGTCGTCTGGTTCCTCCGGGGCATCAGGTTCATCGGGCTCGTCAGGTTCAGCAGGTCTTGTCCACTGTTCCGTATGCGGCTGCGGGGCGGTAGTTGCCTGCGCTGTTGTTACCGTGCGGCTGACCGTGGGAGCCGTAGCTGCTGTGGTCTGAGCGGAGGTCGTTCTCTCGGGCGGCTGGGTATTGATGTCGGAGGTCGGTTTTTCCGGAGGCGGAGTGATCTCAGGCTGAGTAGTTCCGGACTCGGTGCCGGAAGGCGCTTCGGACTGAGTTTCAGCGGTACTGCTTTCTTCCTCGGTGGAAGCGGGGAGGGTTTCATCCGTGCCCGGTTCGCCTGTGGGCTTGGATGGCGGCTCATCGAACCGGTTATCGTACTTCTGTCCGAATGCTTCGGGGCGCGTAATGGTGAAGGTCTTTGTTCTGTCGTCGTACTCAACTCCGGCAGCGATCTTTTTCAGTACGTCCTTCGACTGTCTCTGCATGACAGCCTGCATGATGATATTGATCGAGCCGAGGACAGCGATGAATACAGCAAGGAGAATACTGGTGATGATAGCAAAAAGCTTTAACTGAGCTTTTCTGAACATTCAGCCCACCTCCTATTCAAGCGAATAGCCAATACCCCGGGCGGTCTTTATCTGGACGGGCGCGGAAATGACTGCGAGCTTTTTACGCAGGAAGGATATGTAGACCTCGATGTTATTGTATTCGACATCGCTCTCATAGCCCCATATTTTCTCGATGATGCGCTCCTTCGGGAGTATCTGTCTGGGGTTTGAGATGAGCAGCTCCATGATCTGGTATTCCTTCAGGCTGAGCTTGACGTCACTGCCCTGCCATATCACAGAGCAGGTATTTTTGTTGAGCTCAAGTCCGTTATAGTCAAGGCGGTTCTCATCAATTATCTCGCCCTTGCGGCGTGTGAGGGCGCGCACCCTCGCAAGGAGCTCTCCGGTGACGAAGGGCTTTGTCAGGTAGTCGTCCGCGCCGCAGTCGAGGCCGTTTATTTTGTCCTCGACCTCGCTCCGTGCAGTCAGGAGGAGCACAGGGGTATTGATCTTTTCGCGGCGCATATTTCTGAGTATTTCGATTCCGTTCATGCCGGGGAGCATGATATCGAGGATAATGCAGTCGTAAACATCGGTGAGGGCGTTGTCGAGCCCGTCGATGCCGTTGTAAACGGTGTCAACGTTATATCTGTTTCTTTTAAGTATTTCAGTAAGTGCGTCGGCGAGCTGTGTCTCGTCCTCTACAACGAGTAATCTCATATAAACCTCTCCTTTCGGACGTGGGGAACGCCGTCCTGGCGTTCCGCAGGTATTCTTCCGATAATTCTACACTTTTTATTATAGCATCTTTTCTTGAAATAGGCTTAAATTTTTCTGAAAAAAACGGGCACAGGACGATTTTTGGCGATATCCACAAATGTGAGCGGTAAAAACTGTGCGGTTCTATAGTCCGGAGCGGGAAATTATAATTTAAATGTTTTTATTTTGAGAAAATTGAGGGCGTTTTTTGTGCATATCAACAGTTTTCATCAAATTCTCTGAACGAATATTGACTAAGTATAAAAATTATGTTAGAATAATTATTAGCTTAAAATTGCAAAGATTATAGGAGGGGATAGGATGCTTTCGCCTGCTTTACGAAAAAAATATTCAGGCTTCGCTAAATCGCTGCTTCCGGCTTTCGGTGCGGAGATGAAAAAGTATGAGGAACTCTATGCGGAATTTTCTGCAAACGGCTACTCGAAAGAGCTCTGTGAGCACTACGCTGACGCTTTTGTCAACGACGTCAAGAAGCCCGAGGCTGAGGATATAGTTCAGCTTGCCTCACTCTATGACCGTATCCACGACAATTCTGACGCTGCCTTCTACCTCGATATGCTGGCAGAGAAAAAGCTTGGCGGCGAGGAGCGCTTCAGCTATTGCCTTGAAATGCTTAAAACTGAGAGCAAGCTCGGTCACTTCCGCAATGCGGAGGACTTCCGCACGGAGAATATCAACTTCCTCCAGAACCACAGCAAGAAGCGCAGCAGCCAGCAGCTTGCTGATATGTATATGGCGCTCGCGCTTGTGGATGTCGCCGGAAAGCACTACAATGAGGCCTTCAAGCTGCTAAGATTTGGCTATAAACCGAGCGGAAGGAACGATACGACCCTGCTCGAGATACTCATTACCGGTGTGTATATCTGCGCTCGTTCTGGCGATCAGGATGGTCTGGGCGACGCAGTTGCGAATACCCATAGCTGTCTCAAGCTGTTCAGCGAGTTCGAGTTCCCGTGGAGCAAGAGCTATTATGAGCAGCGCATTGAAGAAGCGTCGCAGGGAATACTTTGACATACAGCGGAGCGTTTGCTCCGCTTTTTTTATCTGCGGTGTTATATTTTTGTGCCGTATCGCTCAGAAACAGGCAGCACAAAAGTAACATTTCAAAAAATCTTCAAAAAATATTCATAATTATAGAATGGGCTGCATAAAAAACTTTGATAAAATATATGAATTATATGAAATTTGCTCGTGCATTCAGCAGTTTAAATCGTGAAAATCCGACCTCCCGTCAGAATGCTGTTTGTAGCTTGCACTTGAAAAATCGCTAAATATAGCTAAATCTGGCTTCGGGATTTATGAAAACTTGTTAATAAGATGTTAACATTTGCTTTTATTAACCAAATATGTATATATTAAATATAGAAAAATGTTCATAGTTCTGCAAAATAAATTTTCAAATCAAATACAGCAATATCGTCCAAAAAGTGAGCAATATTGTCAATTGAATATTTTTGTACAATCCTTTATAATACAATTGTTGGATGCGATAAACCGCCTAAGTTCATCGCTCCACAAGCATAATTACATTCAGATACATTTTTGTGTCCTGTAAAATCGGCATATAGCTTCATCACTGCTCATCCGGTTTAAACTCCGCCGGATCAACCTTTACTACCGGTCACATCAGACTTCTGTGCAAGCGGCTGTTATTAAACATTAATGCCTATAATATGTTTGATCGCCTAAAACAGCCTTTGTCATTCAAAACGCTCTAACACCGGTCACAGCATAGCATATGAACTATAGGGCGCGTCGGAATGCGCTGCCGAGAGTGGAAACGTATAGAGGGTGCGTTTTCACAGCGAATAGCGGTCTTCACTGGCTTTTTGAGAGGGTGTCAGTGAAGGCTGTTATTTTTTCCCCCGCCGATCACTAAGAAAGCCGCCTGTAAATATCAGACGGCTTTTTTGCATACTTCAAGAAGAACACTCCGCCATTCGGAGCGCCGGAAAGGTATATACCATGTTGACATTCCCTTCATCCCGAAGCGGAATTTCTGCTCCGGGACAACCTTTCTCTTGCCTGTATCACGAAATTCGAGCAGCACAAGCTTCTCCTCATCGGGATAGCGCCTCAGGGCTTTCACAAAAACTATCCGCAGGCCAATATAAGCCTGCATTTCGTCCTTGTCTGCGGTGCTGCAATAGACCTCCTCGGCGGGCGACTGCGGCAGGGAGAGAGCCTCCTCGCGGCGCTGTTTTTCAAGCTCAAGGCGGATGGATGTGAGCTTGTCTAAGCGTTCCTGCTTCAGCTGGCAAAAACGCCGGTTGGCGGTCAGGTCGGTGGTGTACGCCGCCTTATGTATCGTGTAAAGTGCCTCTGCGTCGTTGAGCGCATTGTGAAAGCAACCTGTCCGAGGCATATAGCCGAGAGCGGCGGAAAGCTCGCTGATGCTCACTGCCTGCGGGAGGTCCATTTTCGCGGTGGTTTCGTCCTGAATATCGCAGATCATGCTGCATATTTTTTTTACATTTGCACCTGGTCTGCCGACTCTTTTGTGCTGGATGAGGTCGGCTGAAAGACCGGGTTTGTCAAAATTTCCCCAGACAAAGAGCTTGTTCACACCGTACTTCCTCATAAGCGCAAGAAGCTCGCCGAGGACATCGTTGCTGTCGGGCGAAGCGTTGATCTCGTCCTGCGAGAGCTTGGTCAGTTCCCGGCACTGTCTCGTCATTTTGGGGAATCTGTTGGGCTTTGCAGTGCTGTAGAACCTTTCGGCGATCTCGTAATCGTGGGAGCATATCACCGCGCCGGCCGACAGCATTTCACTTTTATCACTGCTAATGAAGCCGCCGCAGGTGAACTCAAAATCAGCAAAGCAAATATAACCGCTGCAATTATTTTCAGACGTAGCAAACACATCCTTCATTCGACGAATTTTTTTATGAAAAAGAGGTACAATAGTTTCACAGGAGCACATAATGTGCGCTCAGATGATGTGTAAAAAGCTCAGTCGTCCAGGATTTTCGGGGCGGGGGCGTTTCTCTTTTTGAGCTTTTCACGTTTTCTCTCACGCCGGATTTCGCCGAGATCGTAGGAAAAATACTGGCAGACCGCGATAGTTATCGCCAGAGCGACCGGCAGTATACACGGTATCAGCCTTGTCTGAAAGAGGTAGCTTGCCTTGACCCCGTCGTAAAGCCCCGGACCGCGCCAGCCGCGCTTGTCGGCGTGCTTCACGAGCCTTTGGAGAATGAACATACATATTATGAACCCGCCTCCTGAAAGAAACGGTGAGATGAGATTCGTGAGATTCTTCCTGAACAGGCACAGCACTGCGCCGGCTGTCATCAGGACGCCGGAGAATATCAGCCAGATGCCGTTCCGGGCGAAGTCCGCGCCGTAGCTGTCCCAGTGCATACAGAAGCCTGCACCGGTCATCATGACCATGAACATGGGATATATCAAGGTCAGGACGAGCATCACGACCTTTGCAGTATTCAGATACGGGTGCCTTCTGCGCGGAAGGCGTTGTTTAGTCTTCATCAGTAAAACTCCGTGATTGTAAATTTTTTCCGGTTTACAGCCTTTTCTACTGTATAATAGTATCTGTCGGAGGGATACTATAGCAAACGACAAAATTTTTTGGCGTTTGCTATTTGCCGATACGCAGGGAGCAAATCTTTGATTTGCGTATCTGCGAGGCGCTTTAAATCATTTATTATAGTGAACGTACAATAATTTTTGACGTTCACTATAAATATGCTGCGTTAAATTTCTTGCAGCAATGAAAGGAAGTCAGTATGCAGCTAAAACGTAAAATTTCACGACTTGCGGCAGTTCTGTTATCGGCGGCTCTCCTGAGCGCCTTCGGAGCAGCGGAATACTACTCCGGACGGCTGCCCGGCAATTTCACGGCAGAAGCCGGCAGCAGCCTTAAAATAGCGGAATATCCCGAGATAAGCTGCTGCGGATATCCGTTTCCGGGAAACTCCGGGAGCGGCAGAGTCACTCTTTCACTCTTTGGTGCAATACCGGTAAAATGTGTTGACGTCCGCGAGGCTGAGGCTCCGACGCTTATTGCGGGAGGTATGCCGTTCGGTATAAAGCTGCTCATGAAGGGCGTTATGGTCACTGATACCGGCAGCGTCACCGATGAAAACGGCAGAGAAGTCTGCCCGGCTGAGCTTGCAGGCATTGAGAACGGCGATATAATATGCCTTGCCGACGGTGAGGAAGTCAGCTCCAACAGCCGCCTCAGAAGTGTGATCGCGGAAAGCGGCGGTGAGAATGTGCGCCTGACGGTGAGCAGAAACGGCAGGGAGTTCACAACTGCCCTCAAGCCTGTTTATTCCCCTGTGAGCGAGAGCTGGCAGGGCGGGATGTGGGTGCGCGACAGCATCGCGGGTATAGGTACCGTGACGTTTATTGACAAGTCTTCCGGGCGCTTTGCCGGGCTCGGGCACCCTATATGTGACAGCGATACAGGCGAACTTGTCCCGGTGAGCAGCGGCGAGGCTGTACCTGTTGATATTTCAGGCACAAGGCGCGGCGAGAAAGGTATCCCCGGCGAGCTTCGCGGGACCTTCGTGCGCGGCGGAAGCTTCGGCACACTCGATAACAATACAGGCTGCGGGATATTCGGCAGTCTGAACAGCGGCGCAAGGTTTGCGGGGCAGGAGGAATATCCTCTCGGCTACCGTCAGGACATCCGCACAGGCAGCGCTGAGATAATTTCCACCGTCAGCGGAAGCGTTCCGCAGCATTATTCCATTGAGATAGAGAGCATCGACTACAACAGCTCTGACAGCACCAAAAATATGGTCATACGCATAACCGACCCGACGCTCATTTCGGCCTCGGGCGGTATAGTCCAGGGCATGAGCGGAAGTCCTGTCATACAGGACGGAAGGCTTATAGGAGCGGTAACTCATGTATTTGTAGCCGACCCGACGCGCGGCTATGCAGTATTTGCTGAGAGCATGGCAGCGGAGCTTTGCGGTGGGAAATAAAAACAAAACGGGCGTTACTCTTGTAACGCCCCATACATAGAATGATTATCTGTTCTCTTCGCTGAAGCCGCTGTCTACAAGCTCAACAAGTGCGTCAACAGCAGCCTTCTCGTCGGCGCCGTCTGCAATGACCTTTACATTTGTACCGCCAACGATACCGAGTGACAGGATACCAAGAAGGCTCTTAGCGTTAACTCTGCGCTCTTCCTTTTCGATCCAGATGGAGGACTTGAATTCATTGGCCTTCTGAATGAAGAAAGTAGCAGGTCTTGCGTGGAGACCGACCTGATTCTTAACCATTACTTCTCTGACAAACATATACAACTCTCCTATTCTCTGTAATGCGGCTCTCTATTTGTGAGCCGTCAAGGTTGCAATTTTTTCAGTTGCTGTAATCATTATACATTCAAATTTTTGCATAGTCAACGGATTTTTGTATATAAGTCACGACTTTTCCGGAAATTCTACATTTAGATAAAATGTGAGAGATAAAACTCTGCTTAGGTTGTTTAATATCACTACAAAAAAATCGTAAAAGTCGTTCGTCAAATTGCATATCATTCAACGTGGATATATGTGGAAATCGTCGAAAGGTAATATGTTTTTCGCAGTATACAGCCTGTTTACGAGGTATATATAGGGGTATAAAATTAATATATATACAAATCGCAATTTTCGGTCACAATTTGTTCAAAAGCAATATCAGCCCTTCTGCTTTTCCTCATATACAGCCAGAAGATCCGGTCTGCGCTGCCTCGTCATCTCAATGCTCTGCTCCATGCGCCACTTCTCAATGTTCTTGTGATGCCCGGAAAGCAGCACCGGCGGTACAGCCTCACCCTCCCAGACCTCCGGACGGGTATACTGCGGATATTCCAGCAGTCCGCTGTAGATGCTTTCTTCAGTGAAGCACACCTCGTCCGAAAGCACGCCATCGCACATCCTCGCCACGGCATCAACAAGCACCATTGCCGGCAGCTCGCCGCCTGTGAGCACATAGTCCCCGATAGATATCTCCTCATCGACTATCTTGTCGAGCACACGCTGGTCAACTCCCTCGTAGTGACCGCAGATTATGAGGATATTGTCCATTTTTGAGAGTTCGACCGCCTTCTGCTGGTCAAGTACCCTGCCCTTCGGGGACATATATATTGTATGCGGCTTAGTGCCGATCTCGTCACAGACGGCCTTGTAGCAGTTGTAGATAGGCTCGCACTGCATTACCATGCCCATTCCGCCGCCGTAGGGAGTATCGTCCACGCGGCGGTGCTTGTCCTGTGTATATTCGCGTATCTGGCGGCAGTGTACCGATATTTTCTCAGCTCTGCGCGCTCTTCCGATGATGCTCTCTCCGAGAACGTTCTCACACATCTCCGGAAAAAGCGTTGCTATCTCTATGTGCAAATTTACCACCTCTTTTTAATTCATGATCTGTTAATTCGGAATTCGGAGTTCGGAATTCGGAATTAAAGGTATCGCCTTTCGGCGATGAGATTTAAGGCACCGTCAGAGAATATCAATTCCGCATTCCGCATTCCGAATTCCGAATTAGTCAAAAAGTCCTTCAAGCGGGCGGATAGTCATAACTCCGCCGTCGATATCGGTCGATACGATCACGTCAGCTATTGCCGGGACGAGGTACTCCCTGTCACCGGTAATGACGTATACATCATTGGCCCCCGTCTGCATAACATCGGTTATTTTGCCGTAGACCGCGCCTGAATCGGCGTCGCGCACCTCAAGACCGATGAGGTCCTGGATAAAATAAGTATCCTCATCAAGCTCAAGGTCGTCGCGGTGCATATAAAGCAGCTTATTCCGGAGCTTCTCAGCAGCCTCGGGAGTGTCGATGCCCTCTATCTTAGCTATGACGGTGTTCTTGAAGACACGCGAGCGCTCGATTGTTATCTCGTCGTGATTTTTGCCTAAAAACAGCCTTTCAAACTCGCAGAGAAGCTCAGGAGTGTCGGTATAAGGCATTATTTTCACCTCTCCGCGTATGCCGTGAGTTGTGACTATTTTACCGGCTTCGAGAAATTGTTTTTTCATAGATATTTCCTCATTTAAGATGAATTGAACTTAGTATCTGTCTTGCGGCTGCTTCATCAGAGCACCTGAGCGAGACCGCATAGTATGTATCTTCAGAGCCATAAGGAACCATAGCGCACGTCCACAGCTTTCCGTCGTAGCCCATGCCTGTGAGCTGCCCTATATAGCCGTAGAAGTCCTCCCCGCCGAACCGCCATGATCTTTCGAGCTCAAAGCATTCGCTCTTTTCAGCTGCAAGCTCCCTGAAGACCTTCAGATCCTTTCCGCGCAGCCTGATGCAGTCCTTTGCGGTGTAGCCATCCCTTTGCAGCCAGATCATCCACTCATAGAACCAGAGGTCGGGATATTCGCAGCCGAGCTTGTCAAAAAAATGGCGGTAGTCGTCCTCGGAGTAGTCGTATGATTCCCATACGTTGAGGTCGCTGAGATACTCGCTGCTGCTGATCAGATCGTAGGAAGCCCTGTCGTGCTTCGTGACAAGTATCATCGAATCCTCGTCCGTTGAACGGTATGAGCCCGGCTCAATGCCCTCAATGGCGGAATGAGCCTTCCAGTCGGAGGGAAGACTTACCGCCACGTCCCTGAGCGTGTGCTGTTTGAAGCTGTCGGGAACTTCCTCCCTCACAAAATCCGGAACGGTTCTGTTGATATCCTTGTACTTGTGCTTGGCAGTGATGTACGTCGGCAGTCCCGGAAAAAAGATGAATATAACAAGTGCGGCGGCGAGCAGAACTCCGAGAACAGCTCCGCCGATAGCGAGCGGTTTTTTCATTTTATCTCCCTTTAAATCTTTTTGGGCGCACAAAAGTACGCCCTGAAAGTTTGGTTTAATGTGTCAGCCGGTGCTTGCAATAGGAACGCTTGCCGCATTTCGGACAGGTGAGCTTTCTTTTGGTAAGCGTATGTGCCCCGAGAAAATATTCCTTTGATGACGGAACGAAGCGCTTCCCGCAGTGTTTGCACTCAAATGTGCCTATGCTCATATCTGCCGCGGCACCGATTATGATACCGCCTGCCATAACGGCCAGTGCTATAGCGATAAGCAGCGTTCTCTGCCATGCTTCAAGCCCGGAAAGACTTGCGGCGATCACCAGCGTAAAGCCTGCAAGAATTGTGATAACACCTGCGACTGATTCAATGATGACCTTTCGGATGCTTTCCTCTTTTTCACGCATGATATCCATAATGTTTTCCTCCGCTTTTCTCTTGTAGTCCTCATCGGGGATGCGCTCGCCGGTGAGGAGCTCATTGACGTTGATGCCGAGCTTTTCACAGAGGGGGAGCATGAGTGATACCTCGGGCATACCCTTGCCGGTCTCCCACTTGGAAACTGTCTTATCGCTTATAAGAAGTTCTTCGCCAAGCTGTTTCTGTGTAAGTCCTTTTTCCTTTCTCAGCTGAGAGATGAATTTGCCGATCTTGACCTGATCCATTCTATGTCCTCCTTTCTGAGAAAATTGTATCATACCGCGGAGGAAAAGTACACCCATGAACCGTAGAATTACGGTATTAAGCCGGGTATGCGCTCCGTGGAGAAGCCACAGGCTCCCGCGGAGCGCAGGCTCAGCTCTCAGTTCTTCATTTCAAAGCTCTCGCCGAGAACGTCCTTGTTTGCTTCAAGTACCGGGTTTATGCACTCAGCAAGGAATTCCTCGACCTGCTGCGGACTTCTGCCGACATAGTTTTCGGGCTGGAGCTTCGCTTCGAGAGCCTCCTTTGTGACCATGAACATCGGGTCGGCCTCGATGAGCTCGCAGAGATTGTTGTCAAGTCCGCGCTCCTTGACGTTTGCACCTGCCTCCATAGAGAGGTCCATGATGCGGTCGTGGAGCTGCTGACGGTTTCCGCCGAGCTTTACTGCGTCCATCATGATGTTCTCGCTCGCCATGAAGGGCAGCTCTGCCATGACGCGGCGGCGTATCATTTCGGGATATACCACGATGCCGTTGGTGACGTTCATCATGATGTTGAGTATCGCGTCAACTCCGAGGAATGCCTCGGCTACGGAGATACGCTTGTTTGCGGAGTCGTCGAGCGTCCTCTCGAACCACTGTGTACCTGCTGTGAAGGCAGGATTGAGACTGTCTATCATGACGTATCTCGCAAGGGAGGTTATTCTCTCGCAGCGCATAGGATTGCGCTTGTATGCCATTGCGGACGAGCCTATCTGCTTTTTCTCACGGGGCTCCTCCATTTCCTTGAAGGACTGAAGGATACGCATATCGTTTGAGAACTTGCTTGCGGTCTGGGCAATTCCGCTGAGCACGGAAAGTACCTGCGAATCGACCTTTCTTGAATATGTCTGTCCGGAAACGGGCACGACTGCATCAAATCCCATTTCCTCCGCTATCATCTTTTCAAGCTGCTTTATCTTGTTTGTATCACCCTCGAAAAGCTCCATGAATGAAGCCTGTGTGCCGGTAGTGCCCTTTGAGCCGAGAAGTTTGAGCGTTGATATACGGTACTCCAGGTCCTCGAAGTCCATGAGAAGCTCGTTGAGCCAGAGAGTTGCCCTCTTGCCGACGGTCGTTAGCTGCGCCGGCTGGAGGTGGGTATATGCGAGGCAGGGGAGGGATTTGTATTCATCGGCGAATTTTGCGAGATTGTTCATGACGTTGAGAAGCTTCCTGCGGACTATCTGCATAGCATCGCGCATGATGATAACATCTGTATTGTCGCCGACATAGCAGGAGGTCGCACCGAGGTGTATTATAGGTGCGGCGTCGGGACAAGCCTGACCGTAGGTGAAAACGTGAGCCATAACGTCATGGCGTGTGATACGCTCTCTTGCCTCGGCTGCCTCATAGTCGATATCGTTTATATGTTCCTCGAGTTGTCTGACCTGTGCCTCGGTGACCGGCAGTCCGAGCTTCATCTCGGCTCTTGCGAGGGCTACCCAGAGCTTTCTCCATGTTGTGAATTTTTTGTCAGCAGAGAAGACATACTGCATTTCCTCGCTGGCATATCTTGTGCAGAACGGGCTTTCGTAACTGTTTCTGTTATTGCTCATAGTGATTTACTCCTTCATGGCGCATAAGCGCGTAATATATCATTATAATTATATCATTGTTCGCCCACTCTGTCAACTGCCGCATCATCCCGGTTCCCGCAGCATACCATTCTTGTAGAAAGGGTTGAGGAGCAGATTGCATATTTTCCGCCGCCATACACAGAGCTCACTTGACTTGCGGCAGTATGTCTGCGAAATATCTATGCAGCACGACGAAATCTTTGTACAGCGCCGCCTTAAAAAACATTGACACAGCGGCAATAGCGTGCTATAATAAATAGTGTATGTACCCGTGATGCGGAAGAAATAAATAATTGGAGATAATGAAATTGAGAAAAACTGTAAACGGTCTTGGTATAAACTATGAACAGAAAGGCAGCGGTGACCTCGTAGTTCTGCTGCACGGCTGGGGAAGCAATATAAAGCTTTTCGCCAACCTTATCGACCTGCTCTCGAAAAAATATACCGTAGTCGCTATGGATATGCCCGGATTCGGCGAGAGCGATGAGCCGAAAACACCCTGGTGCGTGGACGACTATGTCCAGTTCGTCATAGACTTCCTTGCGGACTATGACACAAAGGAGGTCGTGCTCCTCGGTCATTCATTCGGCGGAAGAGTCATCATAAAAATGCACGCCCGCGAAAGCCTGCCGTTCAAGGTAACTAAGGTCATCCTCGTGGACAGTGCCGGCATCATGCCGCCGAAATCCAACAAGAAAAGCTGGCGCACACGCTATTATAAGCTCGGCAAGGCTTTCCTTTCCACTAAGCTCATGCAGAAGCTCCGCCCGGATGCTCTCGAAAACTTCCGCAAGAAAATGGGCAGCGCCGACTATGCGGCAGCCTCGCCTATGATGCGTCAGGTAATGGTAAAGGTCGTGAACGAGGACTTGGAGCCGTATCTGCCGGATATCAAAGCCCCGACACTTCTTATCTGGGGCGTCAACGATACCGCAACTCCGCTTTCTGACGGCGAAAAAATGGAAAAACTCATTCCCGATGCAGGTCTTGTAAAGCTCGAAAATGCCGGTCACTATTCCTTCCTTGAGCAGCAGTTCACCTTTAACCGCGTGATGAGCAGCTTTATGAAGATAGAAGACTGATAATACGCGGAATCCAAGGAGATAAATATGAATCTGGTTTTATGGTGCATCTACGCGGCAGTCACACTGTCAGCAATTATATTTTCAGGGCTGAGAGAGTTCCATATGCTCCAGCTCAACGGCTACAAAACACCCGAACATTCGTGGTGGATGAAGAAGAACATCAAACGCTATATCCCGCTCATCATATTCCTGGTGATACAGCTTATGCTGCTTCCTCTGGAGCGTGTGCTTATATGGGATGCCGAGAAGCACGTCCTCAATTCCGGAAGACTAAGGCTTGCGTACTGCATTACAGGCTTTCTTGCCGCTGCAAATATCGGTATCGCTGCTGCTAACAAGCCCGGAAAGAAATTCAAGAAGCCGCTTGTATATACAGCCCGTGTCAAGCGGATGCTTGTTACGTTCTTCATACTTATCGCTCTCATCTTCACAGGTGCATTCTTCTGTGCAGACAGAGTTGAATTCGACGGCGCGTGGAGGTTCACAAATGTGCTCCCCTTTGTATTCACAGGCGCGGCACTCTACCTCACCCCTATACTCGTTCCGCTCTCGAATCTCATTAACAAGCCTGTCGAAAAGGCTGTTCAGAACTGGTACATCAATGATGCGAAGAAAAAGCTTGCGGATATGCCTTCGCTCCACAAGGTCGGAATCACCGGAAGCTACGGCAAGACCAGTATGAAGTTCTACCTCAGTGAGCTGCTCAGTTCACAGTACGAAACGCTCAAAACTCCCGAAAGCTTCAACACTCCTATGGGTGTTACGATAACAGTCCGCCGCGACCTCCGTCCCACTCACCAGTATTTCATCTGCGAAATGGGTGCAAGACGTGTCCACGAGATAAAGGAACTCTGCGGCATCGCTGATCCGCACGACGGTATCATAACCTCCGTCGGACCGCAGCACCTTGAAACATTCCGTTCGATCGAAAATGTAGTAAACACAAAGTTCGAGCTTGCGGACCACGTTCAGGCAAAGGGCGGAAGGATATACCTCAACGGCGACAACGACCTCATCCGTGCAAAGGCTCCTCAGTATAAGAATGCGGTCCTCTACGGCTTGCAGGAGGGCAATGACTACCGTGCAACTGAAATAACCGTTTCCGACAGGGGAACAGAATTCACCGTGAATGCGCCTTCCGGAGAAAGCTGCCGATATTCGATGAAGCTTCTCGGCGAGCATAACGTACAGAATGTCCTCGGAGCTATCGCCTATGCTCACGGAACAGGAATATCCCTCGAAAAGCTTGTGCTTCCTGTAAAGCGTATCGCAGCAGTACCCCACAGATTACAGCTTCTCGACAAGGGCAACGGACTTACATTCATTGACGACGCATATAACTCCAATCCGAGCGGCTGCCGTGCGGCTCTCAATGTGCTCGGACTGTTCGATGCCTGCCGCATACTCGTTACACCGGGTATGGTCGAGCTCGGCGAAAAGCAGGAGGAGCTCAACTATGAATTCGGTCAGGAGGCTTCACAGGCGTGCGATTATATCGTACTCGTCGGAAAGAACCAGACTGTGCCGATATACAACGGTATCAAGGATTCAGGATATAATATGGAGCAGGTATTCGTTGCTGATAACCTCAATGAAGCACTCGCAAAGGTGCAGGCTTATCAGACCGCAAAGAAGAAGATAGTCCTTCTCGAAAACGACCTGCCCGACAACTACTAAAAACAAATTCAGAATCCCGAATTATTATAAAGGAGAATTATTATGAAGATAAACCTTGCAGTTTTATTCGGCGGAAGAAGCGTCGAGCACGAAGTTTCCGTCATCTCAGCAGTTCAGGCTATGGCAAGCATGGATAAGGAAAAGTACAACATCATCCCGGTCTATATGACCAAAAAGAGCGAGTTCTACACCGGCGAAAGGCTCATGGATATCAATGCCTTCAAGGACATCCCCGCCCTGCTCAGCGAGTGTACAGAGTGCGTTTTCGTCCGCAGCGAGGGCAAGGTACAGCTTATCCGCCAGAAGATGAAGAAGTTCGGTTCAAACCTTATTTCCGATATTGATGTGGCATTCCCTATCGTTCACGGAACAAATGTTGAGGACGGCGCTTTACAGGGCTATCTCCAGACGCTTGACCTCCCGTATGTAGGCTGTGATGTACTTGCTTCAGCAGTTGGTATGGACAAATTCGTTATGAAGATACTCCTCAAGGATGCAGGCTTCCCTGTGCTTGACTGCTGTCGTTTTTCAGCATTTGAGATCGACCATATCGAGGACTGTGCTAAGCAGGTCGAGGAGAAATTCGGCTACCCTGTCATCGTAAAGCCTATCAACCTCGGTTCAAGCGTAGGTATCTCAAAGGCTAAAGACCACGACAGCCTTATCAATTCAATGGAGGAGGCTTTCCAGTTCTCTGACCGTATCCTTGTTGAGCCTTGCGTTGTCAAGCTCAAGGAGATCAACTGCTCAGTTGTCGGCGACAGCGAATCCGCAGAGGCTTCTGTATGTGAGGAACCCGTTCAGGCAAGCGATGAGGACATCCTCAGCTTCGAGCAGAAGTATGTAGGCGGCGGAAAATCCGGCGGCAGCAAGGGTATGGCTACCCTCAAGAGAAAGATACCTGCTGAGATAACTCCTGAGCAGGATGAGTTCATCAGAAAGACAGCCGTTGACGCATTCCGCTATCTCGGCTGCAACGGCGTTACTCGTATCGACTTTATGATAGATATGTCCAATGACAAGATCTACATCAACGAAATAAACACTATCCCCGGCTCACTTGCATTCTACCTCTGGGAGCCTAAGGGAGTGAAGTACAAGGAGCTTCTTGAGCGCCTTATCCAGCTCGCTCTCAAACGTTACAGACAGGGTGAAAAGATAAACTATACCTTTGATACCAATATCCTCTCAATGGGAGGCAGCTTCGGCTCAAAGGGTTCCAAGAGATGAGCCTTCATAATGATATACAGCGGCGAAAAAAATACAATTACAACAAAGAACTTGAAGAAGTTGTTGACGATATAAAAACGGAACGCTTCCTCGACAAGGAAGATGTTGATGCACCCATAGTCGTGACAAGGGAGCAGCTTGAAGCAAAGCGCCGTGAGGACCGCGGACTTCCGCCGGTGGATAAGCCGCCCGCAGGAAAAGCTGAAGACGTGATCTCTACGGTGTCACTCGCAGGATTTCTGCTTTCCTTAGCCGTATGCGGTTTGCTCCAGAAAATATTCGGCTTCTTTTACGCTGCGGCATTCGTACTTATGATGTTTGCTGCCATAAGCCGCGAGAAGGACAGAAAAAACGGCGGCTGGAAAAAAGTTTCACCGCTGCAAAGAGCAGTGTTCCTGCTCATGTCGCTTGGTTCATTCGCTATTGCGATATATCTCACTGTGAAGTGGAAATAAGATCTGAGGAGGGTTAAAAATGACCGAAAAGGAAAAACAGCAGGCCGGTGAGCTTTATAACGGCAACGATAAGGAGCTCGTCGCCGAAAGAGTAAAGGCTAAAAAGCTCTGCGCGGAATACAACGTGATCGAGTACAACGACTACCAGAAAAAAACCAGGCTTCTCGACAGACTTCTTGCCCTGAGAGGCGAAAATACCTGGATAGAGGCTAACTTCTTCTGCGACTACGGCTATAATATTATAATCGGCGATAATTTCTATGCCAACCATAACCTCGTTATCCTTGACTGCGCTGAAGTCATCTTCGGTGATAACGTTTTCATCGGCCCTAACTGCGGATTCTATACTGCCGGTCATCCCCTTGAATATAAGATAAGGAACAAAGGACTGGAGTACGCCAAACCCATTAAGGTGGGCAGCAACGTCTGGATAGGCGGAAATGTCTGCGTTATGCCCGGAGTTACTATCGGGGACAACGTCGTTATCGGCGGCGGAAGTGTTGTGGTGAGCGATATTCCGTCAGGCGTGGTCGCTGTTGGAAATCCCTGCAAGCCTGTCAAGGAGATACCCAGTGAGGATATCCCCGATATTGAAGGCGAATCCGCTGAGCCCGAAAAGGCTGCTCCGGTAAAGACGGAGAAAGCCGCTGCTCCTGAGACTAAGGAGGCTCTCCCGCAGGAGTCACTGAAAAATGTCAATAAGCAGCAGGATAAGCCTAAGAAAAAGCGGCGCGTTATCGGTATTGAGGAAGTCAAGAAGTAAGATCTGCGATACAGCATTTACTTCCGTAAGCGAAAGCAGACTGACGATGTACACAGACTTGCAGCATGGAAAGGGATGCAAGCATCGCCCATGCACCACTAATTGTTGGAAGGAGGCGGAATATGAATACCCTGCACTTCAAATACGCCGTCGAGATAGAGAAGACCCGCTCTATCACCCAGGCTGCCGAGAACCTCTATATGGCTCAGCCGAACCTCAGCAAGGCTATCAAGGAACTCGAAAATACCCTCGGCATAACGATCTTCCGCCGTACCTCAAAGGGCGTTATCCCCACGGATCAGGGCGTGAAGTTCCTCGAATATGCCAAGCAGATACTCATGCAGATCGACAACATGGAGGCGATCCATTCCCCGGATAAGCCCGTGAACCGCAAGCTCAGGATATCTGTCCCGCGTGCCGGCTATATCTCAAAGGCGTTTTCGGAGTACGTCGCCGAAATGGAATACCCCGAGGATATGGAGATATACTTCTGCGAGACCAATTCCCTCCGGACAATAGAGAACGTCCGGGAGAACGGCTATAACTTCGGCATAATCCGCTTCAACACCGCTCATGAGAAGTATTTTGAGGATTTTCTCGCCGAGAAGAACCTGGAGTACAAGCTGCTCTGGGAGTACGAAATGCTTGCGGTAATGTCCGCCGAGCATCCCGCTGCCGACGAGGATGACCTGACCTATGCCAGACTTTCGGCAAATTATACTGAGCTTTGTCAGGGCGACGATGCTGTGCCATATGTAAACGGCGCGGTAGAGAAGCTTTTTTCCGAGAACCGCCCCGAAGATATACCTGTCAGAAGGGTGTGCCTCTACGACCGCGGAAGTGCGCTGGACTTCCTGCTGACGGTCCCACAGTCGTTCATGCTTGATTCTCCGGTGCCGGACAGCCTTTGCGGAAAGTACGGCCTTACGCAGCGGAGATGTGCATTCCGTGACAACAGCTTCAAGGACCTGCTGATATATTCCGCCGGGCACCGCCTCTCAGAAAAAGAGCTTGAGCTCGTCAACAAGCTTTACGCAGTCCGCAATGAATCGGCGTTTGTACAGTACAGGTAACCCGTGATATGTAATTGCGTGTCACTCCGGAACGTAATAATAAATGTGTCCTCAATAACCGCCTTACGGCGGTTATTGCCCTGAACTTTGTTCAGGGAGCGCAAATTCTTTATAAAATATGGAATTTGCGCATCACATTTCT
>CAMOXW010000018.1 GCA_946629405.1 uncultured Ruminococcus sp. | reverse complement strand
TATACTGCTTCTCGATATTCGCTGTATAGACGTGACCGCGTGCGTTTTCAAGGAGCTCGCTGACAGTGCCCTTCCATAGTATCCTTCCTTCGTCCATAACAGCGATATTCTCGCAGGTCGACTCGATGTCGCCGACAATATGGGTCGATAGGATAACGATACGCTCCTCTGCTGTCTCACAGAGCAGATTGCGGAAACGTATACGCTCCTCGGGGTCGAGACCGGCGGTCGGCTCGTCGACGATGAGCACCTTCGGGTCGTGGATAAGTGCCTGCGCGATACCGAGACGGCGCTTCATTCCGCCCGACAGCTGCTTTACCTTCTTGTGCCTGTGCTCGATCAGATTCACTGTACGAAGCAGTTCATTGACGCGCTTTCTGCGCTCCTTTGAAGGGATTCCCGAGAGCGCTCCGAGATAATCAAGTGCCTCGTCAGTGCGCATATTCGGATACATCGAAAAATCCTGCGGCAGATAGCCTATCATCGAGCGTATCTTCGACGCCTCCTCAACAGGGACTCCGCAGACAGTGACCTCGCCTCTCTTCTTTTTGTGGAGTGCGGCGATCACCTTCATCAGAGTCGTCTTACCTGCACCGTTGCGTCCGAGAAGCCCGTACATTCCCTGCTCTATCGTGAGGTCGATGCCGAAGAGTGCCTGCTTCCTTCCGTAGTATTTGTCCATATTTTTTATAACTATCCTGTTTTCCATAGTGACACCTCATTTCTTTGTTGTACTCATATCATAACAGTCAAAAATCAACTTTTTATCTGATTTTCAAATATTTTTTTGAAAATCTCCGAGATTGTAATTACTGCTGTGAGGTGGTATAATATGATGGGATCATTTCCTGAGAAGTGTAATATTTAACGCTGAACGGGTACTAATATACAGATACGTATCAGATACAAAAATAGGAGGTGGATGCCAGTGAACGAATTCGAGGAGATATATGACCGCTTTCAGCCCGAGGTCTACCGCTTCCTGCTGGGACTCACCTGTTATGACTGCTCAGCCGCCGAGGAGCTGACTCAGGAAACGTTCTATCAGGCATTCCTTTCATTCGGGAAATTCCGCGGGGAATGCAGTCTGCGGACGTGGCTCTTTCAGATAGCAAAGAATATCTATGCGAAATATGTTCGCAAAGAGTCACGCCAGCGCGATATTGCGTCACGTATGAGCGATGAGTCTGCTCCTCCGCCCACGTTTGAACTCGAGCAGAAGGAGATGCTCGCGCGTCTGCGAATGCTGATAGACGAGCTCGACGAGCCTGCACACTCGGTAATGCAGTATCGGCTCTATTCGGATTCGAGCTACGCCGAGATAGCCTATTCACTGAATATACGCGCCAACACCGCAGCGGTGATATACAACCGCACCGTTGCCAAACTGCGCGCGGCAATGAAAGAGAGGTACGGATATGAAATATGACCACGAAATAATACGCGACCTTATGCCGCTGTGTATCGACGGTATCGCATCGGAGAAGTCGAATGCGGCTGTTCAGGAGCATATCGCGGAATGCCCCGCCTGTGAAAAGGAGTGGGAACAAATGAAAAGCACTATAAACACAAGTAAAAACGCCCCCGTTCCGGAGGAAACGGCAAAATTCAAGGAAACCGCACAGCGTGTCCGCAAACGGAACCGCTGGATACTGCTGAAGGTCACGCTCGGTACGCTCGTTCTTGCGTTCATCATCGGCATTATCGGCAACTACATAGACGGCGCAAGATTCACTGCAAGAGGTGCGGCGAAGCAATGTATCAGAGAGCACAGCGCCGACTACTATGATGACCCCGTTCAGGCTAAAAACGCAGCAAAACCGAAGCTGACCCATATCGGCACGATAAAGAGCAGCGACGGGAAGACGGCAGGCTCGTATTATCTCGAGCATTTTCCCGATGACGGCGAGACATTGTTCATCGCAGGCAATACCGACAGAGGCGACCTGCTGAGGCTCGGTATGTGGATAGGCTGCGGCACGAACGGCGGCTGCGTCGTCAAGGACTGCGGCATTTCGATGACCGGCGGCAGCTTCACATATGAAAACGGCTCAAAATGGTTCGGGACAAAGGCATTCTACGTCACTGACGAAAATGTTGAGCATATAGAATTCGTAATGGACGGACAGACCTATGAGCTCGTCCCTGACAAGAACGGCTTCTGCGTAATGAGCTATGATCCCTCTCCGGAACCTGTCCCCGACCGCATCACCGTCAGGGAGGGCAAGGCGACCGACGGAAACGGCAAAGTGCTCTACACCATACAGGAAATAACAGAGAACGCAGACGGCTATGAATACACGTACTATGACTGGGTCAAAGCAGAGTAAATACGAATACTGCTGATATGAAAAGGCGGTACCTGCCGGTGCAGGTACCGCCTTTTTTGCGCACATGTAAGTTTGTCAATCATATTGTACAGTAAGCATGAAAGAATTCGATAGGCGAAAGCCAATTAAGAGGACGCATAGGACGGTTATTGGTTCGATTTGAACGCACAGTTAACTGTGCGTTCAAATCGGCACACGAGAAAAAGCTGTGACATGAGTAGAATTTATTATGATCCTCTCGGTGACTGCGTTCAACCTTGCCATTATGCCTTGGAGTATACGGACGGATAAGCTTATGCTTTATACCGAGTTCAGCAAGTTTATTCTCAAACATAGTCTTCTTGTCTTTCTTACTTGGTGAGAAGCGGTTTGTGAACTCAAAACCGTTATCAGTCTGAATACATTCAACAGTGATACCATGCTTTTTGAACCATTTTACAGCACGTTCCGCAAAGTCTGACGAAGAATAGGTGCTTTGTTCTTCATATCCGTACAGAAAACGCAAGCGAGTATATTCGTCTATTGCGGTATACTGGTAGAGCTTTAATTCCTTATCAGCTATGCACTTCCTCGGAACAACTTTAACATCTATCTGAACACGCTCGCCTGCGTGTGTCATCTGTTCATAAGGCTTAATTATCCGCTTTTTCTTTTCCTTTTTCTGAGGAAGCATACCATATTTCTTCATTACACGATAAAGGCTTGTTATGCAGCGGCTATACCCTTTCTTTCTAAGCCTGTGCCACAATTCAGGCAATTCAAGGTCAGGGCATCTTCTGCGGTGATCCTTTATCAGCTTTATCTCAGCTTCTGTATGTTCGTTAGGATGATGATGCGGTTTCCTGGACTGTGTTGCCAGGGATTCCACACTTCCATCCCAGCGGCTTTTCCAGAAATATATGTATGAGCGGGTTTTATTATATTTTCGGCTTGCTCTGCTTACACCATATTTCTCTGCATACTTCATCAGGGATTGACGAAACTTCATGTCTTGTGTTATACTATTCATGAGAGATAGACCTTCTTTCTGACTTGAATTTGGTGTGGTAACTTTATTCTAACAGATTTTCGTCTATCT
Organism: uncultured Ruminococcus sp.; assembly: GCA_946629405.1. The sequence goes on along the minus strand of CAMOXW010000018.1, from coordinate 118 downwards.
CTCTATTCCTTTTTTCATATTTGTCCAATATCTATTGTAGCACTACATGCAGGTACCGCCTTTTTTGCGCACAGATATTGCATTTCGGGCTGTGCTGTGATATAATGTAAACTTGGGT